>JBEBGP010000012.1:0-2853 GCA_040081045.1 Candidatus Nitrotoga sp. | reverse complement strand
ACTTATACCATTCCTGCCACTACCAAGGCCTTTGGTGGTCGGAAATATCGGGTAAACGTCACGAGCGCTTGCGACTCCACAATTGTATCTTCGGCAGCAATTCTTGAAGTAAATTCAGCGATGACGGCCTACGGCCTCTACGACAAGATTTATGGTGAGGGTGTAAGCACTACACTTAATGTTGGCGTAATTGGCACCGGCCCGTTCAGCTATGCATGGAAACATGACGGGGAGGTCTTGGCAGAAACTGGTAGTTCACTGGCTATTGCAAATTTTTCCTCAACTGTCGCTGGACCATATTCCGTTGAAGTCACGTCTTCATGTGGCACTGTCACGAAGACCGCCACATTGTCCGTTGCAACGATCATCACGTATGGTGGGAACGCAACATTTTCGGTGGACACTCTAGGGTTTACTTCACCGACTTATAAGTGGAAACGTAATGGCGTAGAGATCGGTGGTGCTACAACCAGTGCTTATATTGCGACAGCACCTCCCGTATCCGCATCCGGCGATGTGTATGAGGTTGTTGTTAGCGAACCTGGATTTTCAGACAAGATTCGCCGATTTGTTCTTACTGTAAATCGAGCAATTCTGACCGTCACAGCTCAAACAGTGACTAATCCTACCAGGCTATATGGTGATCCAAACCCGGCCTTTACTTATGTGTATTCAGGCTTTGTCTTGGGGGAGAATCAAGGGGTGCTTACTGGGCAACCCGTGGTTGGTTCTGCCGCACATTCAGGTAGCTCAGTAAGTGGCAGTCCCTATCCGATCATAGTTGTACCAGGAACCTTAACCTCTGCAAATTACAGGTTCATTTTCGTCAACGGACAATTGGCTGTCGCGAAGGCGACGCTAAACGTTACCGCCCACAATAAGTCCAAGTATGCAGGAGATCCTGATCCGGAATTCTCAAGTACGATTACCGGCCTTCGCAATAATGATCCAATCTACGTCGGTTACTCGACCACCCCAATCGCAGGCGGGCCGAATTATCATATTGTGCCAAATTGGGCAGATCCATCTGGTCGGCTTTCAAACTACGATGAAACTCGAACTAGCGGAGTGTTAACCGTTACGACTCCTCCGCTTGTGATCAATCTGACACAATCAACCGTTGACTATACTCTTGGTCGTCCGGCCACACCTCTTGATTTATCAGCCACAATAACCGCAACGCCTTCGACCCTTAGCTTTCATGGCAAAAAGTTGAAAGCGGCATTCACAAAAAGTTACGCCAAAGATTATCTGTCCATCAGGGATTACGGAAGTGGGGCAGGACAAGTGGGGGTGGATTCAGCGTTGAATCCAGATGGGTCTCGGAACGTCAGGTACGGCGGCACAGTAATAGGTACGTGCAAAGGCGGAACTCCAGATGAGGCTTTGGTGGTCACGTTTGCCGATCCAAATCCCCCGACGAGCGTTGTCACCAAACAGATGGTGGAGGCTGTACTTCAGAACACTGCCTACTACAATACCTCTGTCGCTCCCATCGAACAAAATCGGACCGTAACGCGATTATTTTCGGATCAGGCCGACCAGATAATAAGTCCGGCGGCCAATAGCACCATCAGCGACCATTGCCCGACCGCAATAGATGCGGTGCTCGTTATTGATGTTACAGGATCAATGAATGACCCCGTGACACCGGGAGGCATCACTAAACTTCAAGCTGCAATAAATGCCGCGAAACAATTTCTTGGTCACTTGTCGTTTTCTTCTGGTGATCGAGTCAAGATCATCACCTTTTGTGGTGATCCAGATTCTGTGAACGATCAAAATGGCAGACCGCATAGTCCGTCCAGCGTAACCATATCTGGATATTTTTTGACCGAGAACGATGCGGAAACATATATCAATGACAACATAAACAGCACTTGCTATCTGACTGTTTACCATCCTGCCCTCAATAGCGCTTTTGACGCGTTTACAGGCGCCGATCCGCAAAAACTTCAAGTCATCGTCTTCCTCACTGATGGAAAACTTGAGCCTCATAACCTGGCCAATATTCCTAACCATCGAAATCTGGCTGTTGCAAAGAGCCGTGAAATCAGGAATGCAAAAATCCGAATGCTTACAATAGGATTCGGGAGCGGCATTGACAGTGACGCAACAACTTTGCTTCAGGAGATGGCCGCTTCTTATCCCAAACTCGACGATTGTCGCATCGCGCCAGATGAAGCGACGCTCAATTCGTTTTATGCATCAATAGCTAGTTCAGTGTGCCGGCACCCTGTCAATTACAACCGCCCTCCACAATTGACGAGAGTCAACACGCTGGTAGGTGCCAAAGAGAATGAAGCGTTCCCGATCAGCTTCGAGTATCTGTTTGCTAACTCTGATGCTTTCGATTTCGATGGGAATCCTGATGAGCAGGGTAATTACATACAGTTTCGCATTATGTCAGTTAGCAGCGGGACACTAAAGAAACATGGTCAAACATTAACTACTGGGAATAATGGCACATTAGTCGGCCCGGGAGACAGCCTGACGTGGACGCCAGCAGCAGACCAAAGCGGGATGGCGTTGGCAGCGTTTAATATTCTCGCATGGGATGGCAACTTACCTTCGGAAACGGGTGATGAGTCTGTAACTGTGAGAGTCGCGCCGGCAAACAGCCCGCCAATCGTGAATGCGGGATTAGATATTAGCATACCTCCTGGCTCGATTCAATTGGCCGTCGAGTTCGCCGATCCGTCCATCACCGAACCGGTTACCGACCCTGATAATCGCTTCGTTTCCCCACCGACAGTCAGTTGGACACGCATCAGTGGTCCCGCTGGAATGAAGTTTGAAACCGGTTCAGACTCCACGGATGAGCAGCCATGGGTCATTTTTGTTACGCCTGGA
>JBEBGP010000137.1:0-10875 GCA_040081045.1 Candidatus Nitrotoga sp. | reverse complement strand
TTGCTGGGCTTCGTTAACGACCCCAACCCGGAGTTGGCAAGAACAATCCCGCCCACCGTCAGCCGTATACCGCAAACTCAAACACGAGAAATTGAATCCGTGTTGAAAATTGAAAATAATCAAATCGCGGTGTTGGGTGGCTTAATGGAAGATCGCGTGGAAAAACTGTCAGATGAAATTCCGCTGCTTGGGAAAATTCCGCTGTTAGGCAATTTTTTCAAGAACCGCAATGACACCACAACCAAAACAGAACTGGTCATTTTTCTGCGTCCAGTGATACTCAAAAATGCCAGTGTTGAGGGCGATCAAGATAAATTTCGTAATACCCTACCTGACCCGAATTTCTTTGAGTCTGATAACAAAGCCGGCGGTAACGGCAACACACTATGAGTCTGCTGCTCGACGCGCTTAAAAAATCAGCGAAAGCCGGATTGTCCGGTCAATCCGGCTCAACCTCGCCTGACAATAGGCCCATGCCGGCTATGACCCCATCCGATGCAATCCAGGAGTTGGCTCTGGAAGCCATGCCACAACCGTCCACGCACAAAACCGCCGCCTCAAACCGTAATACCCCCAATGAATCAACCCCTGCGCGCATGGCAGGACAAAATTTATTTGCCGCAAAAATTGCACCCCAGTCAAAAAAATTGAATTTGGGCATTGTGCCTATCGCACTGATCTCGGGATTGTTTTTCGCCATGATAGGCGGAATTTATCTCTGGTTAGAAATAGCTACTCCACCTACACCACAGATGCCACCCCGCATGACAGTCAGACCTGCCACACCAATCGCTGCTGCCCCTGAAAGCTCAACTGCTATTACACCTCCTTCGGCGGCTCACTCTTCTGAAACACCTTCTGTCAGCCAATCAACTGCAGATCAATCAATTAATACCACTACCGCCCTTACGCAAAAATCCAATACCCGCAGCAATAGGCGCGCCGCAACCACCCCCACGCGACTTGCTCAAACACCCCCCGCACAAGCTGCGCTGGTGTTCAAGCCACATCCGGACAGTGTAGTGATGCTGTTAACGGAAGGCTACCGCGCCTATCGGGCAGGCGATATGATTGCCGCCGTGAAGCATTACCAAACTGTGTTACAAAAAGAAGAAAAAAATCGTGATGCTTTATTGGGCATGGCGGCTGTCGCACAGCAACAGCAAAATGACGGACTGGCCATTCAGTACTACAGTCAAGTGTTAGCCTTGGATCCGCGTGATCCTGCGGCGTATGCTGCCATGACGGCACTAAATCTGAGTAATCCGGCCAACGCGGAAAGCCGCATTAAACAATTGCTCACACACCGCCCACATGCCGGTGTTTTATACTTTGCTTTGGGCAATGTATACGCCAACCAATCGCGCTGGGGTGATGCGCAGCAAGCGTATTTCAATGCGGTTAATCAAGAGCCCGAAAACGCGCAATTCAATTTTAACCTGGCGGTCAGCCTCGACCATCTCGGCCGGGATATAATGGCCACGCAATATTATCAACGCGCCCTGCAGCTTGACCAAACAGGTACTGTCAACTTTAATCATGCGGCGGCACAGCTTCGCTTGCAGGAATTATTAGCCACACCGTAATGGTGCGGTATTCCCTCTGGAATCAGCATGACAACCCAAACACAACCACTCGGTCAACTGCTGGTAGATAAAGGAGTTATCAGCGGCGATCAGCTGCGTATTGCCCTGCAAGAACAGCATAAAAATCACCAGCCGTTGGGGCGCTTACTGGTTGGTCTGGGCTTCCTGACAGAAGCCACCATCCGCGATGTGATTTCAGAAAATCTGGGGCAGGAAAGCGTCGATTTTTCCGCCATCATTATTGACTCTGCCGCCATCAAACTCGTTCCCAAAGACATTGCCCGCCGCTATCTGCTGCTGCCCTTGTCGATCGATTTGCCGGGCAAAAAACTCACGCTGGCAGTCGCTGATCCGGACAATATTATTGCCTTGGATCAATTGCGCGCCCTGTTGAAAGACGAATATGCCCTCGTTACTCAAGTTGCCAGTGAGTCCGATATTTTGCGGGCAATTGACCAGTATTACGGCTTTGAATTATCTATCGACGGCATTCTGCACGAGATTGAGCCGACCGATATGGAGTATCAATCGCTACAGGC
Source organism: Candidatus Nitrotoga sp. (assembly GCA_040081045.1). GTDB lineage: Bacteria > Pseudomonadota > Gammaproteobacteria > Burkholderiales > Gallionellaceae > Nitrotoga. Next base: position 8,750 of record JBEBGP010000137.1, on the reverse strand, counting down.
AGGCGCGAACGAATTCAGCCAACCCGTGGTGCGCCTGATTGATGCGCTGCTTACTGAAGCAGTTCAACAAGGCGCGTCAGACGTACACTTTGAACCCGAGCATAGCTTTCTCCGCATACGCTATCGCATAGACGGCGTGTTACGACAGGTTCGTAGCCTGCACAAAAGCTTCTGGCCGGCGATGGTAGTGCGAATGAAAGTCATCAGCAACATGAATATCGCCGAAACCCGCGCACCGCAAGATGGCCGCATTTCATTGCACTTATCAGGCCGGCCTATAGATTTTCGTGTGGCATCACATCCCACTACACATGGTGAAAATTTGGTACTGCGTATTCTGGACCGACAAAAAGGCATCGTGCCGATTAACCAGATAGGTTTGGATGATGCCGCACTCGCCACCTTGAAATCAATCATTGCCAAACCGGAGGGCATCATACTCATAACCGGCCCCACCGGTAGTGGCAAAACAACCACCCTGTACTCGGTGCTCACTCATATAAGCACCGAGTCCATCAACGTCATGACGCTGGAAGACCCCGTCGAATACCCGATTCCGCTTGTGCGGCAAACTTCAGTCAACGAATCCGCCAAACTGGATTTTGTAAACGGCATACGCTCCATGATGCGACAAGACCCGGACATTATTCTGGTCGGCGAAATTCGCGATCACCCCACTGCTGAAATGGCTTTTCGCGCAGCCATGACCGGTCATCAGGTGTATTCCACATTGCATACCAATTCAGCCATAGGCGCTATTCCGCGCCTGCTCGACATCGGCATTCTGCCGGACATTATGGCCGGCAACATCATCGGCATCATTGCTCAACGCCTCGTCCGTATGCTGTGCCCGCATTGCAAATATGCGTACCATCCGGATCAAAGCGAGCGCGCCTTGATCGGCTTGCACAATGTGCAACTTGATAATGAACTGACGCTATATCGCGCCGCCGGCTGCGATTTATGCCGTCATCAGGGATACAGCGGGCGACGGGCGATCATGGAATTGCTCAAAATGGATAGTGACCTCGATGATCTGGTAGCGCACCGTGCCAGCATCCGCGACATCAAAAAAGCCGCACTGGGCAAGGGCTTCCGCCCACTGGCCAGCGACGGGCTGCGGCGCGTATTGCAGGGGCAAACATCGCTGGCTGAAGTGGCGCGAGTGGTCGATCTTACTGACCGCATAAGCTAGGAGATTAAACATGGCGCTCTACTCCTACAAAGCAATTAATGCGCAAGGGCGGTCATCAAGGGGCTTGCAGGACGCGGCAAATGTGATTGATCTTGAAATGCGTTTGAAGCGCGGTGGTTTGGATTTAATCAGCGCCAAAGAAAGTACGCGCAAAATCAACTTCAACAGTCGCAAAATCAAACGCGCCGACCTCATCACCTTCTTCTTTAATCTGGAACAATTCATACATGCTGGCGTACCGCTACTGGATTGCCTATCCGATTTGCGCGATAGCACGGATGACCCGAAATTTCGCGGGATCATTGCCAGCGTGGTTGAGTCAATACAGACTGGCAAAAAATTGTCGCAAGCGATGGCACAACATCCCGACACTTTTGATCCTATATTTGTCAATCTGACATATGTAGGCGAGGAAAGCGGGCGCTTGGGAGAAATATTCAAGGAGCTGACGGAATCGCTCAAGTGGCAGGATGAGCTCGCTTCGCAAACCCGCAATATGATGATCTATCCGGCATTTGTGGGTAGCGTGGTGCTGGCGATTACTTTTTTTCTGATGATTTATCTGGTGCCGCAGCTGGTCGGTTTCATCAAAGGCATGGGACAGGAAATTCCCATTCAAACCCGAGTCCTGTTGGCCACCTCGGCCATTTTTGTTGACTACTGGTATATCATACTAATGCTGCCCGTGGTGCTGTTTGGTTTGCTGAAACTGGCGCTATTCTACAATCCCGGCCTGCAATACCATATTGATAATCTCAAACTGCACATCTGGCCAACCGGCGCCATTCTGCGCAAAATTATCCTGGCGCGATTTGCCAATACTTTTGCCATGATGTATGGCTCCGGCATTTCCATCCTGGAATGTATCGCCAATTCACGCAACTTGGCCAATAATCAGGTAATCACAAAAAGCCTGGATAAAATCACCCGCGAGATCGAGTCCGGACAAAATCTTACGCAAAGTTTTATGAGTACCCGTATCTTTCCACCGCTGGTTATTCGTATGTTAAAAGTGGGCGAGGCAACCGGTCAACTGGATTTGGCATTACGCAACGTTAGTTATTTCTATGATCGCGATGTAAAAGACTCAATCAAGCGTATGCAGGTAATGATCGAACCCACCATGACTATTATTCTGGGGCTTTTGTTGGGTTGGGTGATGTTGTCGGTACTGTCGCCTATTTATGATTTGATAGGCAAGGTGAAATTCTAATGTCTGACAAACTGTTATTGTTCCTTAGCGCGGAATCATTTCGCGCCTATCCGTGGATCAACAACGAATTGGCATCGGAGCAACATTTTGCAGATACTGCGCAGGGGCGCGAGCAGTTTGTCCAATTTCTTTCAACTCAACGCGGCACGCCCACTTATCTGCTCACCGATTTTATCGAGGAAGATTTTCGTCATGAAATCGTGCCGCATTTGCGTGGGAGCGAACACAATGAAATGTTGCAGCGCAAATTTGAACAGTATTACCGCAACACCCCGTTCCGCCAGGCCTTGCTACTCCAACGCAGTAATGAAGGGCGGCGCGACGATGATATTTTATTTTCTGCCCTCACCAATCCCGCCCATATTTTACCCTGGCTTAACATCCTGCTAGCCAACAGCATTCCACTTGCGGGCATTTATTCGGTGTCCAATATCAGTGCACCGCTGGTTAAAGACATAAATTCTGATCACCTGCTATTGCTATCGTGGGAGAAACATGCAGGTTTGCGCCAAACTTATTTTAACCACAAGCGTTTACATTTTTCACGTCTGGTGAGTGTTAGTTCCAGCGAACCGTTTGGAAAAGTTGTCGCGACAGAGACAACACGCACCGAACATTATTTGGACAGCTTAAGTTTATTACCGCATGGCCAGATGTTGGACGTGGTGATGGTATGCCATGCCAAACAACGCGAAGAAATGGAAAATGAATTAAAAAATACCGACGCGATGCATTTTTCCTACCTCGACATACAAACATTGGGCAAAAAACTGAACGCTACATTTGATTATTCTGATTCGGATGCTACACCATTGTTTTTGCACCTGCTAGCCACCAAACCTCCGGTAAGCCAATACGCCTCGGCTGAACATAAACATTTTTTCAGTCTCTGGAATTTTCGTCGCAATCTGCTGGGTCTGAGTGCCGCACTCATGCTATGCAGTTTGATTTGGGGCCTAACCAATCTCTGGACAGGGTACTCTCTCAATTCGGATTACGAATCCACGCGCGCAGAAATTCAACAGCTCTCGCGACTGACCCAGCAAATTGTTCAAAACTTTCCCAACACTCCCGGCTTCTCCAAAACACTGGCCACAGCCAGTGATATGAAAACGGCGGTGTTACTGGTACGCAAGCTGGATCAATACTCACCGCACCCGAAAAATATTTTGGCGGATCTGAGCACAACCTTAAACGTATTTCCCAATATTCAAATTGACAAGTTGACGTGGAATCTTAATGCAACTGTTTCTGCCAACCCCAATTCGCCGGAACATGTAATTTTGCTCAAAGGTGTGTTGCAGGAATGGTCTGGGAATTATCGCGATGGCTTGGCCTATCTGGAGGATTTTCAACAAACATTATCCAGGCATGGGCACGTGGTTACACCGGTTTCTTTACCGCTGGATGTCAGTGCATCGGGCAGTATTGCTATCAATGAAAACATCAGTCAACGCGCACAATTTGAGCTGAAAATTTTTTGGCGACCCAACCATGAGAAATAAACCATGAGGCTTTCTCTCAAAGATTGGCCGCACATTAAAACAGGCGGACTCATTTTTCTGCTCACGTTGGGCTTTAGCGGGGTAATCATTTTATCGGGTGAAAGTTATTTGGAAAATACCCATGCCAATCAACATTCCTCCCAACGACAATTGAGTGAGGCACGTCGCCAACTGGCCGGAGCACGCGCAGACCGTGACAATATGGAAACTTACACGGCAGAATATAAATCTTTGATTAAAAATAATATTATTGGCGCAAACCAGCGCCTGGATTGGTTGGAGGGATTGGAAAAATTACGCAAACAGCGTCATGTACTGGATTTTAAATATACTATTTCTCCGCAGCAGAATTTCGTCCCCAAATCACCCTTGGATCACGGAAGTTTTGAACTCAAACAAAGTACAATGACGCTGCAGTTGGATTTGTTGCACGAGGAACAGCTTATTCGCTTTTTTAATGCCCTGCATGCGCAGGTTAAAGGACGGTACATCCTTGAGCAATGCGTGCTCGAGCGCAGGGCTACCGCAGTGGATAGTTCTTCTGTCAGCGCATTCAATACCACCGCACAAATTCACGCCACATGCAGTGGCGGCTGGCTGGCACTACAAAACAGGAGTGCGTCATGAGCTACAATCCATACCATGGGCATCATTCCCAAGTGAGTGCAATAAAACGGTTGGCACTTATTTGCACCATGCTCGGCATGTTCGCTTGGGCAAACTCCTCCGCGTTACATGCTGCTGAATTGGGACGTTTATTTTTTACCCCGCAAGAGCGCGCACAATTGGAACAAGCTCAAACAGGCAAGCACACTCCTCGCAGCTCAATCTCTGAGGTGACCGTCAACGGCATTGTGCAACGACAGAATGGATCACGCACAGAATGGATTAATGGTGTGCCCCAACATATCGGGGCAAGCAATGAAAGAACCCCAGATTCCCTTTCTATCACCTTGCCTGGTAATTCGCGACCCACCAAATTAAAAGTTGGGGAACAATTAAAGCCCACCCAACCCGTACGAAACAGCCCGCCTGAGCCGGCATTAAAAACAGAGTTTGCGTCAACGCCCGAGTAAGCAATCGTGCGGCCACTATATTCACCCGCCATTTTTTCTACACTATCCCGCAAGCAGCGGGGTGCAGCGTTGATGGTGATGCTGGTGATCATGGTGATCGGTGCGGTAACGATACTGGTCAGCTCACTGAATAGTTCGACCATACAAATTGACCGTCAAGAAAAAACTTCCGTCGCACTGGCGCAGGCCAAGGATGCACTGATTAGCCTTGCTGTTACTTATAACGACTACCCCGGCAGCCTGCCCTGCCCCGATACAGACGATGATGGTGAATCTGATGCAGGAGGCACAACCGGATGTCCACAGTATATAGGCAGGCTTCCGTGGAAAACACTGGGCTTGCCTGACCTGCGCGATGCCGCAGGTCAACGGCTGTGGTATACCTTGTCGCGCAATGTACGCCGTTATACTGCCGTCCGCCCGCTCAACAGTGAAACCGCAGGCACACTCAACGTTAACTCCCTCTTTGAACCCGCAGGCAGCTTTAATGTTGGCACAAACTATAAGATTACTGCATTAGGCACAACAGATTTCACACTAATTGGGGCGGCTTCTAATACCGTAGGCACCATATTCACCGCAACTGGCGTTGGTACAGGTACGGGCACTGCCGCGCCTAATAATTTATACGCAATTGTGCTTGCGCCCGGCGATACACTCACCGGCCAGAACCGCTCAACCAACCAAACCATGCTGTGCCCCACAACAGGCACGACCATTGTGGCAAGCCGCTGCGCCAGTAATTATCTGGAAGGCAGCAATGCCAATCCAAGCACAGAAGCCAACCCAGTTGCCGGTGTTAACCCCAATCCCAGTTACTTGGCTAACCTTGCCAGCAACACATTTAACGACCAGCTTATTTTTATCACCAAGCAGCAACTCTTTTCATCTGTCGAAAAACGCATTGGGCGCGCAGCGAAAGTTTGTCTGGATAACTACGGTGCCACCCACAGCGACAAATACCCATGGACGGTACCAGTTCCCGATCCAACAATCGGGGAGCGAAGTACGGGCAGAAATGGCTTATTGTTCGGGCGTTTTGCCACGCTTAATCCGGTTCTGGTTGATGATATGCTGACAAAGTTTGCACTGCTGCAGGTAGCTATAGACGCTTTTGCTGCCTCAAACACTACAGCCAACCACACCGCCATGGTGAATGCCGCAAACCAGGCAGAGATTAGCGGAGATGCTGTATATAGTTACTACAACAGCAGCGACCCGGAAAGAGATCCAGCAAGAACAATGGCAGATGCTGCGGTTGATGTTTCTAATCTCAGTATTACTGCCTCCGCCGCCAGTATCACTGCCGCACAACTGGCGGTTACCAACGCGACCAATAATTTTAACAATGTGCTATCCAGCCCCTGGCTCAATTGCACTCTTTTCAAATCCCCTTATTGGAGCGATTGGAAAAATTTGGTGTTTTACCAGATCGCCAACGGCTTTAAACCCGGCGGTAGCGGACTTTGTACCGGTGGCGGCAATTGCTTAAGTGTGCAGGGAAGCGGGCACAGCAACGCGGGTTCGGGAAATTATCGCGCGGTGATTATCGTGGCCGGTGAGAAACTTATTTCCGGGACTCGCACCACCAGCATTATTGGCGATTATCTGGAAGCCGATAACTTGTTGCCTAAAGACAACACCACAAATCCCTATATGACTTACCGATCATCTGATGAAGTCTCTCCAGGCAACAATGATCTCGCGCTGTGTGTTGATGGTAAAGTTAATTGCCCATGATGTCCCACCTAGAGTCTGTTGACAATCATGTGACGAGTGCGAACGGGAGGAATCGGGATGCAGTGCAAGGCACGAGAGACGCGGTTTGGTCATTCCAAACAAGGAACGAGCAACGTCGCAATGCGCCCGATTCTTCCGTTTCCGGAGGATTGATGCCCGATGGAGTGCCTGCCGCGTTGTCGGGCTTGCCAAGGGAGCGGCCATTGGCTGCGCTCTCCGCCTTGCATTCATCTCCATCGGGCGAGCAACGCATCTCGCCGAATGATTGTCAACAGACTCTAGCCACTTTTAAAAAGTATCAAGCGGGATTTTCACTGATAGAGCTCGCCATAGTATTACTTGTTATTGGACTGTTGTTGGGCGGTTTGATACCCACCATCTCCAGCCAGATAGAACAACAACGTGCCAATGAAACTCGCAAGCAGCTTGAGGAAATTAAACAGGCATTGACCGGATTTGTGATTGCTTACGGAAGGCTACCCTGTGCCGACACCAATGCGGATGGCAATGAGGATACGCCCTGTATTGTCGCCGTTACTACTGAAGGACAATTGCCCTGGAAAACGCTGGGTGTGGTTGAACAGGATGCGTGGCAACAGGTATGGCGCTATCGGGTAGATCAAAATTTCAGCAAGGCTTTTACGCTAACAACCGGTTTTTTTGATAATTTAATCGTTCAAAATAACACCGGTACGGCACTCACTTCAATTGTTGAAAGACCCGTCGCCATTATTTATTCTCCGGGGAAAAATTTGGTGGCTGATGGTCAGAACACCAGCTACAACGGAACTTATCAAAGCGATGTGCCCAGCCCTACTTTCGATGACATCGTTACCTGGCTATCCCGCCCCGTGCTATTTAACCGCATGGTTAAAGCCGGGAGACTTCCCTGAACATTGATTCCAGCTTTAATTGATTGAACCATCAGTCTTGTTCCCGCCAAATAAGCGGGCAGAGAACGGGGGAGCAACCCGGCTTTATTAAAAACTGAGCTAAGTGACATTTCGTGGAGGTTAAATCCTCTTTATAGCCTGTCATTATTGGGCTAAACGAAAAGATTAGACGAGGTGGTAGTCTAATTGCATGAAAAAAACACTGTCTTGTCTGTGCCCGCCCCTTACAAAAACGGGGTCGAACTGTTGCTGGAACACAGCGCTGGTATTGCAAGTCGTGCGCGACAAGCTCGGTGCGAAAACGACCTGATACCCAAGAACGCCACCATCGAACACTCCTCACGCAATGGCTGACTGGCAATCGTTCTCTATCTGAAATAGCCCACGATCAGCGCATCAGCCGACGAACGCTTAACCGTTGGTTTGCGCCACTGTGGGAGATAGCCAGGCAGCCGCCTGCGATTAAGCCGGCATCACAAGCTGTCTACATTCTCTGTAGTGGTCAAGTAATTTCGGACACCTCGATAGGTTTTTTTGCTGCAAACTGATTTTCATAATCTATCGGTGCCAAATTGCCCAATGCAGAATGCCGACGCTGGCAATTGTAAAATCCAACGATATAGTCCGTCACATCTTTAATCGCTTCTAATTGGTTCGCATACTCCCGCTGCCACACCCGCTCCATTTTCAAGTTCAAGAAGAAGCGCTCCATTACGGCATTGCACCCTGAAGGGTAGGCTTCGCACTCCCAGCAATTCCCTTTGCGGCTCATACTGCAAATAATGCCGTATTGTTTGAGCAATGTTTGATATTCGTGGCTGGCGTATTGACTACCCCGATCCGAATGCAACATCAGTCCAGCCGTAGGCTGCCGTTGTCCAATCGCCATGCATAACGCCCGACACACACACCAGCTCCGCCGGCATGGTCGGACTCATCGCCCAGCCAATGATCTTGCGTGAATGTAAACCCATCACCGCCGCCAAGTACAACCAACCCGCCCTGGTGTGGATGTAGGTGATGTCGGATGTCCATGTACGGTTTGACCGCGCTGGATTGAACTGACGATTCAGCAGATTCGGAGCCACTGGCAGGCCGTGTTTGCTGTCAGTGGTGTTCACAAACTTT
>JBEBGP010000204.1:0-10878 GCA_040081045.1 Candidatus Nitrotoga sp. | reverse complement strand
TGTGCAGCTGGATTTGCGTAATGAGAAAATTACCTATAAAATACGCGAACATAGCATGCAGAAGCTACCCTATCAAATAATCGTTGGTGATAAGGAAATGGCTGCTGGCTTGATTGCCGTGCGTACTCGCAAAGGTGAGGATCTGGGTCAGATTTCGATAAAGACATTCTTGCAGCACCTCGAAACAGACCGGACCTGATACCTGAAACTGCGTGGAGTAGCACGGTTTAATTTTTATTGGAGGAATTGCAATAGCTCAGGACAAAACACAACGCCTCAACGAGCAGGTTACAGCACCACAGGTACGGCTGGTTGGAGTAAAGGGAGAGCCACTTGGTATCGTGACATCTGCGGAAGCATTGCGACTGGCTGAAGAAGCTGACTTGGATTTGGTTGAAATTGCGCCCATGGCAGAGCCACCCGTCTGCCGAATTATGGATATAGGTAAGTTTCGATATGCTGAAAGCAAAAAACAGCACGAAACCAAGCTCAAACAAAAGCAGATTCAAACTAAGGAAGTAAAATTTCGTCCCAGTACCGATGACGGCGATTTCAATATCAAGTTACGCAATTTGATTCGCTTTCTCGCAGAGGGCGACAAGACCAAAGTGACATTGCGCTTTCGCGGACGTGAAATTGCCCACCAGAACATTGGAATGCAAATAATGGAACGGGTGCGGGTGGAGCTTGAAGAACATGGCGTGGTGGAGCAATTCCCCAAAATGGAAGGACGACAGATGGTGATGGTGTTGAGTCCCAAAAAGAAATAAGTTTGGTTGCGTAGCATAATTGCAGTTGCAGGTGTGGCAGGTAATTTAAAAAGTGATTCCGGGGTTTCAAGTGCTTCTGTCAGAAGTCTCCCGTCGTCGTAAAACAATACGGAGTTGTGATGCCTAAAATGAAAACCAAAAGCGGTGCAAAAAAACGCTTTGTTGTTCGTGCAGGCGGAAGCGTTAAGCGTTCGCAAGCATTCAAACGTCATATTTTGACCAAAAAAACCACCAAGACCAAACGTCAATTGCGTGGAACCACTGGCGTACACGCCACTAACATGGCATCGGTGCACGCCATGATGCCTTACAGATAAGGAGCCGATATGTCAAGAGTTAAACGTGGTGTAACAGCGCGCGCGCGCCATAAAAAGATTCTGGCGCTGGCCAAGGGTTATCGTGGCCGCCGCAATAATGTATACAGGATAGCTAAAGAAGCGGTCATGAAAGCCGGCCAATACGCCTATCGTGATCGTCGTCAACGCAAACGCCAATTCCGCACCCTGTGGATTGCGCGTATCAATGCGGCGGCGCGTGAACAAGGCTTGAGCTACAGTGTGTTTATGAATGGCCTGAAAAAAGCGGCGATTGAAATTGATCGCAAAGTGCTGGCGGATATCGCGGTGTTTGACAAAGCTGCCTTCGCGCAGATTGTTGGGCAGGCCAAAGCCAGTCTCGGAGTTTAAACACCGTCCATTTTGGATACCCTAAAGGAGGCGTTTGCGCCTCCTTTTTTATTGTGTACCTTCGTGTATAGATCGTTAAAACCCATGCAAGATTTAGATCAAATACTCGAGTCCGCATTGCGAGAGTTTGCCGCTATTAAGCAGGCCGCCGAGCTGGAACAGGTCAAGGCGCGCTACCTGGGCAAAGAAGGTCGGATAACAGGTCTTTTAAAAAGTCTGGGTGGACTATCTGCCGAGGAGCGCCCGGCAGCTGGTGCACGCATCAATCGCGTGAAACAAATCATAGAAGAAGCTTTGTTACAGCGGCGCAATGCATTGCAACAGGATCAATTGCGGCACAAACTGGCGGCAGAATCACTGGATGTAACTTTACCCGGCAGGGGCTTGAATTGTGGCGGACTGCATCCCGTCACACGCGCACTGGAGCGTATCGAGAGCTTATTTCGTTCACTGGGTTTTGCGGTGGCAACCGGTCCCGAAATAGAAAGTGATTTTTATAATTTCACGGCACTTAATATTCCTGAGAATCACCCGGCACGCGCCATGCACGATACGTTTTATATTGATAATAAACATGTCTTGCGTACACACACCTCACCGGTGCAAATTCGTTATATGGAAAATAACACGCCACCGCTCAAGATCATTGCGCCGGGACGTGTGTATCGCTGTGATTCAGATGTCACGCATTCGCCCATGTTTCACCAGGTGGAAGGTTTATGGGTGGCAGAGGATGTCAACTTTGCGGTTCTAAAAGGCTTGCTGGCAGATTTCATGCAAAAATTTTTCGAACGCGACGACTTAACAGTACGTTTCCGTCCTTCATTTTTTCCGTTCACCGAGCCATCCGCCGAAATGGATATCCAATGCGTTCAATGCAACGGCAAGGGTTGCCGTGTATGTAGCCACACCGGATGGCTGGAAGTACTGGGCAGTGGCATGGTGCATCCCAATGTGCTTAAACATGTCAATATAGACAGTGAAAAATATCTGGGATTCGCATTTGGATTAGGTGTGGAGCGCCTGGCAATGCTGCGATATGGCGTGGCTGATTTGCGTCTGTTTTACGAAGGCGATTTACGTTTTCTAAAACAGTTTAATTAGCCTCCATACTTAGCGTCTGTTGACAATCATGCGTCGAGTGCGAACAGGCAAAATCGGGATGCAGTGCAAGGTGCGAAAATCACGGTTTGGTTATTCCAAACAAGAAGCAAGCAACGCATCTCGCCGGATAATTGTCAACAGACTTTAGGAATACAAACAGGAGTATTAATTGAAATTTTCCGAGAATTGGCTGCGGTCATGGATTAATCCTGACATGTCCAGTACAGACCTAGCCCATGCTCTGACTATGGCAGGGTTAGAGGTCGAGTCATTAGAACCTGCCGCACCACAATTTGAAAATGTAGTGGTGGGCAAAGTGCTGGAAGTTAAGGCACACCCCGATGCGGATCGGCTAAACGTGTGCCAGGTCGGAGTTGGCGCAGCTCAACCACTGAGCATTGTTTGCGGTGCAGCGAATGTGTCTGCCGGTGTGAAAGTGCCATGCGCGCAAATTGGTGCGATATTGCCGGGCGATTTTGTTACTAGACAAGGTCAGATTGTTATCAAACAAACCAGGGTGCGCAACGTTGAGTCATACGGCATGTTGTGTTCAGCCAGGGAATTGGGTTTAGCAACAGAGAGCGAAGGCTTGTGGTTGCTGCCTGCGGATGCACCAGTGGGCGGCAATCTGCGCGACTATATGGAGTTGGATGACACCTTATTCACCTTGAAGCTGACACCCAACCGCAGTGATTGCCTGAGTGTGGCGGGTGTTGCGCGTGAGGTTGCGGCAATCACCGGCATTGCTTACTCTGCACCCCGCGTTACGCCCGCCATACCCAATCTCCGGGAATCCATAAAACTAAAAATCACCAAACCTTCTGCTTGCCCTCTATATTGCGCGCGTATCCTGCGTGAAGTTAATGCCGCAGCGACCACACCTTTGTGGATGACGCGCCGCCTGGAGCGGAGCGGAATTCGCAGCATCAATGCCGTGGTTGATATTACCAATTATGTGATGCTTGAATTGGGTCAGCCTTTACATGCGTTTGATCTAAGCAAAATTACAGGTGGCATTACCGTGCGCAATGCCCGGTCAGGCGAGCAATTGGAATTGCTGAATGGCCAAAATGTAGTTATGCAGGATGATATGCTGGTTATTGCGGATGAAATAAACGCGCTGGCTCTGGCCGGAATTATGGGCGGAGCCGCCAGCGGCGTGCAGTTACCCACAAAAGATGTGTTGCTGGAAAGTGCTTTTTTTGCGCCGGATAATATTGCCGGGAGAGCGCGCCGAATAAACACCGGCTCTGATTCATCACAGAGATTTGAGCGTGGTGTCGACTTTGCCATGACACGTCCGGCATTGGAACGTGCAACACAATTGTTGCTGGAAATATGCGGCGGCAAAGCCAGTGAGATAACTCAAGTGCAGGGACAATTACCCGCACGCGAAATAATCATATTGCGCGCAAGCCGTATTAAACGTGTATTGGGCATGTCACTTAGCAAAAGTGAAATTGCCAATTTGTTAAAACGGCTAAGCTTTAATTTCAGGCAGCAAGGTGATAATTTCCACGTCACTCCGCCCAGTTATCGTTTTGATATTTCAATTGAAGCAGACTTGATTGAAGAGATTGCGCGTATTTATGGTTATGACAATATCCTGCCTGCTTCACCGCTGGCGACAATGGCCATGTTGCCACAATCTGAATCACAAAAACCTGTCGCACATTTTCGGCACATAATGGTTGCGCGGGATTATCAGGAAACAATCAGCTATGCATTTCTGGATTTACAAACGGAGCAGGATTTATGTGCAAATGCCGCGCCGATTACACTTAAAAATCCTATCTCCACGCAACTGTCTGTAATGCGCAGTAGCTTGCTCGGCGGCTTGCTCGGCGCGTTACGAATTAATTTGGCGCGCAAACAAATGCGTGTGCGGCTATTTGAAGTGGGTGCGTGTTTTGAAAATGAAACACTCGTTCAATATGAAAAATTAGCCGGATTGTGTTACGGTGCGGCACTCCCTGAACAGTGGGGGACAGAACCGCGCAATGTTGATTTTTACGATGTGAAAGCTGATGTAGAAGCCTTGTTCGCGCCCAGATTGCTGACATTTGTGGCGTTGCCCCATTCCGCCTCCCATCCTGGACGATCCGCACAAATCCGGCTGAATGGACTATCTATAGGTTGGCTCGGAGAACTGCACCCCCAATGGATGCAACAGTATGACATGGTACAAACCGCCGTTTGGTTTGAAGTAAGCATGTCCGTTTTAGCGCAAACTTCGCCGCCACGGGCAATGGGGATTTCAAAATTTCCTCCTGTGCGACGGGATCTTGCATTTATTATAGATGAAAAGCTGCCGGTTCAAATTTTGCTGGATACCATGAATAATGAACAGGTTCATTTTGTAACTGAGATTGCGTTATTCGACATGTATCGCGGCAAAGGTATTGAAGAAGGTAAAAAAAGCCTTGCATTCCGTGTGTTATTGCAAGATACTGAAAAAACTTTAACTGATTTTGAAATTGAAGCGAGCATGAGGCGCTTGACTGATGCCTTGCACAAGCTCGGTGCGCAGTTACGTACCTGACCAGAGGGATTTTATGACATTGACTAAAGCAGAGTTGGCGGATTTGGTATCCGAAAAGGTAGGCCTGAACAAACGGGAAGCCAAAGATATGGTGGAATCGTACTTTGAGGAAATACGCGCCCAATTGGAAGCCGGTGAAAGTGTGAAATTATCCAGCTTTGGTAATTTTCAGCTGCGCGAAAAATCGCAACGTCCGGGTCGCAACCCAAAAACAGGCGAAGATATACCGATCACCGCCAGACGTGTGGTGACTTTTCACCCCAGCCAGAAACTTAAAAACCTGGTCGGAACAAACTACCCGCCTGTCAAAAGCAAGCTGCAATAAAATAACCCGCAGTGGCAATAATTGTTACACATGGAAAACCACAAGCCCGACTCTGAATTGCCGGCAATCCCGGCAAAACGATATTTCACCATCGGTGAGGTAAGTATGTTGTGTGGTGTTAAAGCACATGTGCTGCGTTACTGGGAGCAGGAATTTACCCAGCTGAAACCCGTCAAACGCGGCGGTAATCGCCGCTATTACCAACATCACGAAGTTTTGCTCATTCGTCGCATACGCCAATTATTGTACACTGACGGCTTTACTATCAGCGGCGCACGCAGCCGACTCAGCCATCTGGCCGCGCAACACGAAGAATCTGCATACTTGCCGACTGCAGCGCCGGGCGCATTATTTAAACCCTCAAATCTTCACCACGAAATTCGCAAAATTATCGAACTGTTGCGCGCCTGAATCAGATCACTCTGCTTCTCTTCCCGATAAAAACAACCACAGTATGGGCTTCATTATGGTGGCATTTCATTGTATCCGTGTGTAAATCATGATAAGTTTCGCGACTGCTTTTCCTTCGTTAGCCTTTTAAGGAGTGTCACCGTGAACAACCGTCCCGTTATTATTCCAATTCGCGTTAAAAACGATAACTGTGTTGGCATCGTCTTCGGCTCCTAGCCGTACTGAAATGTACTGTCTTCCTCACCTCATCCTTGCCGCCTTGTTCTCCTTTTTAACGCGAACTGGAATTACCGCCGAATTCAGGATGGCGAAAGCCGGAAGTGTTGATGGTTACCTTGCCAACTGGCAGATACAGTAAACTTTCGCTCCTTGACATAAAACCTGAAATCACCTTAATCAATCTCTCCGCCAAACTCAACAAATGATAAACGTCAAATCATTAAACGTAAGAATCGTCGTGCAATTTGCGGTGGTTCTTTTGCCTCAAATTGCACTGCTGATTTATATAACTTACGCCGAAGCCAACCATGACAAAGTGATGATTAGGGCTTTCGATGTCCATTCAACCGCGATCAAGGCACAAGACAAATACAAGCAGTTCCTTAACGGTGCTGCTGACAGCGTCGACACGGGCAGCTTAACGAAGCAGGCGCACGCAGCCCTGATCTCGTCCAGAGTCGATATTGACAGGTTAATCATGATGCAGCCCGATCAAGCCATTGAAAACGCGGAACTCAGCCACCGGATGCGCTCAATCGACGAGGCTGTGAGTATCAATGCAAGCTTCAAACAACTGTTGCTATTGCAGGAACCAATAAATCAGGTACGCAAACGGATTGAACAATTAGTGGCAGAACAGCAAAAAAAATTGGATGCTTTTATCGCATCCTCCAACGAGCGTGCCGATACCTCGCGCATGGTGGTAATGATCCTGTCGGCTCTGTTGCTGATAATGACGATAGGGTTCGTCTTGCAATTGATTCGCGGGTTGTCACGCCCACTGAACCATGCTGTGGACGTGGCGGATCGCATCGCATCGGGTCACAAACTCGACTCGTTTGATGTTGATACCCAGCATGATGTCGGCAACCTACTAGGGTCATTATGGCGCATGCATAACAGTCTGCTGGCCTACGAGAATGACGATGAGCAACACCGGCGCAGCCTGGAAGAAAAAATTCGCGAACTGGCTCAAAGTCAACGCCAATTGGATCAGGCTCAGGCAGCGGCCAAACTGGGTAGTTGGCAGTGGGATCAAGACCATAGGGTTACGGATTGGTCAAAAGGGCTGTATCAACTGCTAGGGTTGTCAAACACCAAACATTCGCCCACGTTGCGGCTGTTTCTTCACTGCTTGCCGCCGCGCGAGCGAAAAGTCTTCATTAATCAACTCAGGTCTGTCATCAAACACTTAAACGAAGTCTCGATAGAGCACCACATCTCCATTCCAGAAGGAGAGGATCATATCGTGTCGCACCAGATAGCGGCAGTGCGCGATAACAAGGGTAATTTGTTGAGCCTGTCCGGGGTTGTGCAGGATATTACTGACCGGCGGCTTGCCGAAGAAAAAATGCGCCGCCTGGCGCTTTTTGACAGTCTCACCGGGCTGGCCAATCGGCAGTTTTTCAACGAGCACCTGCGCAACGCCGTGGCACGATCAAAACGAAATAGTACAATCTTTGCCACCATCTTTGTCGACCTCGATCGCTTCAAGCGTATAAACGACACCCTGGGACACGCTATCGGTGATGCCTTGCTACACGAGGCTGCGGCACGCTTGGTCAGCTGCGTTCGCGATACCGACGAAGTCACAACAGCCGAATCCGGCTCCATGGATGGCAGCATGGTGGCACGCCTGGGCGGCGACGAATTCATCGTTTTGTTGCGCGACCTGCTGCAGCCGCGCGACGCGGTGGTCGTTGCCCAGCGCATCATCAACGGACTCACCACACCATTCACTATAGAAGGACACGAATTGGTCGTCACGGCCAGCCTGGGTATTGCCATGTACCCAACCGATGGTGAAAACGTCGAAGACTTGATCAAAGCCGCTGACTCTGCCATGTATGTGGCGAAGAGCAATGGCCGCAATACGTTCCAGTTCTACAGTAAAGAAATGAATTCGGCCGCTTACGAGAAGCTCTCCTTGGAAACAAAATTGCGCCAAGCCATCGATAACGGACAGCTTGTCCTCCACTACCAGCCCAAGGTGGACATCCGCACCGGTGCCATGTTCGGCATGGAGGCACTGGTTCGCTGGCAACATCCGCAATGGGGTCTGGTTGCTCCATCGCGTTTCATTCCATTGGCGGAGGAACTCGGTTTAATTGTCCAGCTCGGTGACCGGGTACTCGAGTTGAGTTGCAAACAAATGCAATTGTGGCGCGAAGCCGGGCTGGGAGAAGTCTGCATATCGGTCAATCTGTCCAGCCCAAGTTTCCTCAAGCCCGGCCTGGCATCGGAAATCTCGGAACTGATCCAAAAACACGAGCTACATCCGCAACAACTACTCATCGAGGCAACCGAAAGCATGTTGATTCAATCAGGCAGTGCGGCAATGAATAACCTTCAAGCACTGCAAGCGCTCGGGGTTCAACTTTCAATCGATGATTTTGGCACTGGTTACTCGTCACTGACCTATCTCAGACGCTTTCCTGTCAACGAGATCAAAATCGACCAGTCCTTCGTCGCTGAAATGACCCACAACACAGACGACGCTGCCATCGTCTCGGCAATTGTCTCGCTGGGGCACAACATGAATCGGCGGATCGTTGCCGAAGGTGTCGAAACAATCAGACAAGCCATAGCCCTGCGGAACCAGGAATGCCATCTAATGCAAGGCTTTTTGTTCAGTCGTCCCGTGCCAGCCGACGAGATGGCTAACATGCTCAGCCTACCTTATCCGTTCGCATGGGTCGCAAAGGAATTGGGATCCATCGAAATTTCGCATTGAAATTATCAAATACAGCCCAACAATATTTCCAAAGCCGAAATCAATCATCCTGCAAATTCTCCCCGGGAAATAGCACCGCGCTAAATCCAAAATTTCGCATGTCCTGTATACGCATGGGATACAAAATACCATCGAGGTGATCACATTCATGTTGCACCACGCGCGCGTGAAATCCGCTGACGTTGCGGTCAACAGGGTTGCCCATTTCATCAAATCCGGTGTACCGAATAGCTTTGTAACGCGGCACCAAACCGCGCATCCCTTTAATGCTAAGGCAACCCTCCCAGCCATCCTCCACACCTTCACTCAAGGGCGTGATAATCGGGTTAATCAGAACGGTTTGCGGAACCGCTTCTGCATCCGGGTAACGCGGATTTTCATCGATTCCAAAAATAACCACGCGCAAGTCTATTCCAATTTGTGGTGCAGCCAAACCCGCACCATCCAAAGCACGCATGGTGTCGCGCATATCCTTCAACAAATTTTTCAAAAGGGGCGTGTTAAAAGCATTCACCTCTTTTGCACGTTCCAACAAACGCGCATCACCCATTTGTAAGACGGCTTTAGTTGCCACTGCCGTACTCGCCATCATGTTCCACAACATTCTCCAGAATACTACTTATCTGCGCCATAGCGTGCTGTGAAACGATACCAACTTTCTCGAGATTAATACCTTTGCCGCTGCCGCGCCCGGCTGCACGGTTCACTATCACAACTATAGCGGCGTAATCCAATTCCAATTCGCGCGCCAAAGCCGCTTCCGGCATACCCGTCATACCCACCATGTCTGCGCCGTCACGTTCCATGCGATTCACTTCTGCCACAGTTTCCAGTCGCGGTCCCTGTACAGCCGCGTATACGCCGCTATTCAGACAGGGAATGTGAACACGCTGTGCAGCATCCAAAATATTCTTACGCAAACCTGGTGTATAGGGGATGGAAAAATCAATATGTTTCGGCAGATCATCCCGTTCATCAAAAAAAGTAAACTCACGGCCATAGGTGTAATCAATTAACTGATCGGGCAAGATAATAGTGCCGGGCAACAGATCCGCGCGTATGCCCCCTGCCACAGCAATGGATATAACGCGTTTGGCACCCTGTTCATGTAACGCCCATAGATTGGCGCGGTAATTGACGCGATGCGGCGGCGTTGCCCGACTCGCGGTATGCCGCGCCAAAAACATAACCTCCTGCCCTTTAAATCTGCCAAAAATGAGCGCGCCCGAAGGTTCGCCGTACGGGGTACGCATCACCTGTCGATGCATAATTTCCATGTTCGGTAATTTCGCCAATCCTGTTCTATCAATAATTGCCAACATTTATTTTCTTTCTTCTTTAACCGCGTATATGGCAGGCAAATTACGCCATGCCCCGTGTATGTCCATGCCAAAACCAAACACAAAACGATCTGGCAATGTTGTCCCGATAAAATCCGCGCGTATCGGCTTGGTTTTACCGTTCAACTTGTCCGCAAACACCGCACAGTAAAATGCCGTTGCGCCCAAATCCAGAACGCGCTGTTTAATTGCGGCCATGGTCTCACCTTCGTCGAGAATATCATCTAACACCAACACCACACGCCCCGCAATATTTTCACGTGGTGCAACATGCCACAGTAATTCGCCGCCCTGCTGTTTTTTACCATAGCGCGACACATGCACATAATCAAAATCCAGCGGGAAACCGAGTTGCGGCAGCAGTTGCCCTGTGAATACAACCGCACCGCCCATAACCGAAAGGATTAAAGGATGGGTATGTGCCAGTGTGCAATTAATTTCCAGCGCGAGGCGAGTGACCGCGGCTTTTACCGCGTCCTGACTCATCACCAATTCTGCCTGCTGCAGAATTTCCAGCACCTGTTGATTTTGCATGGTCATTACAACGCTTTCAGATAAGCGGAAAAATCATCGCGCAAATCAGGGTGCATCAAACCAAACGCCACGGTTGCCTTTAAATAACCAAGCTTGGAGCCACAATCATAGCGCGTACCGGAGAACCGATAAGCCAACAACCTTTCCTCCTTCATTAATGCGGCAATGCCATCGGTTAATTGAATCTCCCCCCCCGCCCCAGCACGCACCCGC
>JBEBGP010000070.1:0-2890 GCA_040081045.1 Candidatus Nitrotoga sp. | reverse complement strand
GGGGCGCATCGCCCCTTTTTTGTAACCGGCTGTTTCATCACAACACTAGAGTCTGTTGACAATTATCCGGCGAGATGCGTTGCTCGCTCCCTGTTTGACATGACCAAACCGCGTCTCTCACGCCTTGCACTGCATCCCCGTTCGCACCCGTCGCATAATTGTAAACAGACTCTATCACCCCATCGAGCATCACCCTACCCACTTGCGCGCATTCTGAAAGATACGTAGCCACGCACCGTCTCCTTGCCACTCTGATATCCCCGACCCTGACGGATACCAGGAATTTTGCACAGTACGAATTAATCTTTCCGGATGCGGCATCATGATATTAAAACGACCATCTGGCGTGGTTAAGCCGGTAATACCCTGTGGCGAACCATTTGGGTTCAGCGGATAAATTTCAGTCACGCGACCCTCATTGTTTACATAGCGCAAATTAACCAGAGGCTGAGCGGCTTCCAAATGTGCCGCAGATTTGAAATCCGCATACCCTTCTCCATGCGAAACCACAACGGGCATCATACTCCCGGCCATTCCATCAAAAATAATAGAAGGCGAGCGTTGCACCTCTATCATCACAAAACGCGCTTCAAACTGCTCTGACACATTGCGCGAAAAATGCGCCCAATGCCCGGCTCCGGGAATAATGTCGCGCAGATTGCTCATCATCTGGCAGCCATTGCACACGCCCAAAGCGAAAGTATCTGTGCGTTGAAAAAACGCCGAAAATTCTTCGCGCGCTCGCGAATTAAACAGGATGGATTTCGCCCAACCTGCACCCGCCCCCAGAACGTCACCGTAAGAAAATCCTCCACATGCCGCCAAACCCTTGAAATCTGCCAGTTTCACACGTCCAGCCAAAATGTCGCTCATGTGCACATCAATTGCGGCAAATCCGGCACGATCAAACGCGGCTGCCATTTCTACATGACCATTCACACCCTGCTCACGCAAGATTGCGATCCTGGGGCGTATGCCCAACAATGCTGGCGCGACCGGATTTTCGCGCAAATCATAAGTGAGTTTGACCTGCAAACCGGGATCAGCCGCGTTCAATGTGTGATCATATTCCTGCTGCGCGCATTCCGGGTTGTCGCGCAGCCGCTGCATTTGATAAGTGGTCTCCGACCACATTCTTTTCAGTGTCACGCCGCTTTCACTGAATATCTTTTTATGCTGGTGTGTGATCTCCATCACGCCGCGCGCATTTAAGGTTGCCACCTGCATCGCGGCAAGCTGTGCCATGCGACAGGCATCCAACACCGGCTGCAGATCTGACTGCCGCACCTGTACAACCGCACCCAGTTCCTCATTAAACAACACTGCCAGGTCATCGCCCTGCGCCGCATCCAGATTAATATCCAGACCCACATGTCCGGCGAAAGCCATCTCACACAATGTGACCAACAATCCACCATCGGAACGATCATGATAAGCCAACAATTTTCCTTCATGATTCAATCTCTGAATCATTTCAAAAAATGCCTTGAGTCGGGTTGCATCATCCACATCCGGCACAACGTCGCCCGTCTGTTTATAAACCTGAGCCAATGCCGAGCCGCCCATGCGATTTTTGCCAAAGCCCAAATCAATCAGCACCAGAACCGTATCCAGATCGGCAACCAATTGCGGGGTGAGGGTTTGCCGCACATCCATGCATGGCGCGAAAGCCGTTACGATGAGCGACAGTGGCGCGGTTACCGATTTTTCCACAGAAAATTTTTCCCGGGCAGTTTTATCTCCCGCATCATCCCGCCACGCGGTTCGCATAGACATGGAATCCTTGCCGACCGGAATACTGATCCCCAGCTGCGGACACAGCTCCATGCCGACTGCGCGCACGGTATCAAATAACGCCGCGTCTTCCCCATGATGTCCGGCTGCGGCCATCCAGTTGGCAGATAATTTTATGTCGCCAATTTTCCGGATACGCGCGGCGGCAATATTGGTGATCGCTTCGCCCACTGCCATACGGCCAGATGCAGGCGCATTCAGCAAGGCCAATGGCGTGCGCTCACCCAAAGCAAATGCTTCGCCCAGGTTGCCATGAAAATCCCGCAACGTCACCGCCACATCGGCCACTGGCACTTGCCACGGACCTATCATTTGATCACGCGCGGTGAGTCCACCAACCGTGCGATCCCCAATGGTAATCAGGAAAGATTTATCAGCCACCGCAGGCAAGCGCAACACGCGCGCAATGGCATCATCGAGTTTTATTTTACCGGTATCAAATGCAGCATTTTTCGCGGTTTCACGCTTAACATTGCGTGTCATTTTGGGCGGTTTATCCAGCAACACCGAGAGGGGCATATCGACCGGATTGTTATTAAATAATCCATCCTGCACAATCAACCTGTTTTCGGCTGTGGCCTGCCCCAACACCGCATACGGACAACGCTCGCGCGCGCACAGCGCCGCGAATTCCGCCAACCGTTCAGGCGCGATTGCCAGCACATAACGTTCCTGTGCTTCATTGCTCCAAATTTGCAAAGGCGACATACCGGGCTCTTCACTGGGCACGGCACGCAATTCAAAGCGTGCCCCGCGTCCACCGCCGTGTACCAATTCTGGCAAGGCATTGGAAATGCCGCCAGCACCCACATCGTGTATCGATAAAATCGGATTGTCGCCGCCCATTTGCCAGCAACGGTCGATCACCTCTTGCGCGCGCCGCTGCATCTCCGGATTGCCGCGCTGCACAGACGCAAAATCCAAATTTTCCGTATTCGTTCCGGTGTCCATGCTGGATGCCGCACCTCCTCCCAGACCAATCAACATGCCCGCGCCACCGATTTGCAACAACAGCGCGCCAGCTGGTAGTGCATGTTTATGCGTGTGCTGGGCGGCTATGCTGCCCAAACCTCCCGCAATCATGATGGGTTTATGA
>JBEBGP010000292.1:0-2891 GCA_040081045.1 Candidatus Nitrotoga sp. | reverse complement strand
TACTATGTGCGACTAGAAACCCATACGACGTTGACCTTCAACTTTTGGGATGATTAGTTTGGCCAACTTGTCACCTGAACCAATCGCTTTGGAAAACGCCTCTCTGACTAGGCGAGTGGTTTTCCTAAGGTCCAAGTCCTTCCGATACGCCAAGGACTCGCTGGCCTCCCTATCCAATTCAATGTCTCGTTTAGTGTCCAGACGCAACTTTGCTGCCTCACATTGAATGATGCGTAATCGCTGCTCTGGCTCTGGCCTTGGCACATCGAAAACCTCAAGCCGAGACAATAAAGACGTGGGCACGCCATCCAAGCTGTTAGCGGTCAACACAAAGATCACGCGACTTGCATCGAAGCGCATTTCCAGAAACTCATCTTTGAAATTTTTGGCCGTGTCGGGCTCAAATAAATCCAAGAGAACCGGCAGCACCGGGTAACGTCCATCAACGATCTTGTCTATCTCATCAATGACCACGACAGGTGCTGCCGACGTACCTTTGGCAAGCACCGAAGCTAAGGATCCGGGCCGCGCGCCAGCCCAGCTTGAGTGCGAACCCGTTAATTGAAATCCTCCCTGTACACCACCAGCACTGATTTTCTCCATAGAAACGCCGAGAGCCTTTCCTAGTTGCGTGGCTAGGTGGGTCTTGCCGATGCCGGGGGCGCCTAGTAACAAGATAGGTGTTATTCGGAAGCTCTCAGGCTTCATGGCAGCCGAAAGCATTAAATCCATCTGTAACCGACTAATCGGATCAATCAGATTCTCAAAATTGCTTTTGGCGGCCTCCAGCTTCTGCCACGCTTTCTTTGCATTAGGTATGGAGCGATAACCCTCGTTGTGTTTTGCATTTTCTAGAAGTGCTTCACCGTTTATTTTGATTTCGGCTTTAACTTCCGACATTAGATTTAAAGCATTCGCGACATTTTCTTGCTTGAACACTTGAACGCTGGAACGTGACCGAGTCTTTTCTTTAGGGATGAGCTTTGCAAGCCTAAATGCGCTTTGCCATTGAACATGAAAAATTTTTGCTAAACCGTCTAAGCGGTCGTTGGAGAGATGCTTTGTACTTGCATTGAAACCCTTACACCAAAGCGCCGCGTCTTGTTGCAAAAACGACTTTTTACAGTTACATAGGCACAAAACCATTTGCTTGGTCGAGTCCCAGCAAGGATCAGTTAAGTACTCGAGCAGGTCTTGGAAACTGGCATTTTTCTGGTTGTAGGAAAGATATAAAGCGACTGCCACAAACATATCCCTGGATAGTTCGAATGTGACACTGTCCATTCCCTTTTGAGATTTATTAAGCAACTGCGTTGCCAATTCGGATGCATCAGCTAGGTCGTGGTTGGTGTCGATACGAATACTGGCAAGACTATGCACAGAAAATTTACTCATTTTTAGGTCTCGATATTTGTCCTGATTGTGAGTTTTATTATAGAGGACATTCAGACGAATTGCGTCATCTATGTCATTTATAATCAATAACTTAAATTAACACACAATTAACACCAAGCGTTTTCATATAACAACAAGATTTGTTTGGAAATTTGCAAAATTCAGCACGAAAAATCGCCCCTCACTAAAACTAGATGAACGCAAAATAAATTTCATAACCATCCAAATTTCTACATAAAAACTAATCACCCCTGCCCTTTCCAGCCTCAACTTCAGTGCGTCTCGGAGGAATAACAACAGCTCCAAATTTGTTGATGACGATTTTCTGTCCAGCGTGTAAAACAAGGTTGGGTGGTAATTGGTAGGTAGCAACATCACGCCCGTGGTTAACCACAACAGCATCGTCTGCAACGTAGGAAACTGTGTATTCCACAGACCCGTCACCAGTCTGATGCGGACGCACTTCGCGCTTGTGCTGCGAGACAATCCACTGCGCTGCTCTGAGCGGCTGTGGCGTGGGTACGACTTCGACTGTTTGCTCGGTTGGAATCTCCGCCGCCGATGCGGCTGCGCGTGGCGCTTGCCCCTGCTGCGCAGGTTGGTTGGATGGAACGAGAGGTTGAGGCTTATGGGTTGACACCGCCCTACGCTTCTCTTCAACAAGGCCTAGTCGCATTTCCTCAAGTGCAGGATCGAAGAACTTGACCGCGATGCCTTGGGCCACAGCCACGGCCACAACTCTCTGCTGAAAAGCTGGTGATCCGGTAAGTGTCAGGGTTGAACCAAACTTCTCGCGGGCAACCAAGAGCGTGGCGGCGATTGCCTCATCACTGTTTTCATCAAGGACCGCCAAGATACGCCCCTCGTCCCGAAACAAATCTTTCCCTCCTGCGGCATAGGTAAAATGTCCGCGCCAGTCTTCAGTACGAGATAAGGACTTGAGAATGAGTGACAACGTTATTGTCTGATTGATTTCAAGATACAACTCTCCCGACTTATCCTGTTCGACAGGACTGATGATTCGGGGTTGGTCTCTCCATTCTTTGTACAGTGGCAAAGCCTTGTACTGCGCTTGAAGTTGCGCACGTTCCTTTTTATGTTGTTCCTGTAGCTCACGCTTTGCTGCTGCCTGCTTTATTGCAGTGAGACTAACAAGCACGTTCCGCTGCGTCCCCCTGCCCTTCCAATCACCGGCCAATGCAGCTGCACGCTCAGTCTTTAACTTAGTGTAAAGCTGCGTGCGTTCCGTCTCATGCCGTTTCTGAAGCTTGATGATGTCATGAGCTTTCGCCAACTTTTGCGTTTCACGAAGTGCACAATATTCTTTCCAGCCCGGCTGATTAAGCCGCATGGGTTGTGCTACATGAAGCTGGGTTCGCCCGCCTTGGTCTGTGAGGTGGTTTGCGGCAGCCCGTAGTCCTTGATCTGTGTCTCGGCTGGTATCAGTTCCAAGTCTGGCACCCCGTCGCAATCCAGCAGCTCCTGATCTATCAGGG
>JBEBGP010000098.1:0-2891 GCA_040081045.1 Candidatus Nitrotoga sp. | reverse complement strand
AATTATCAGCAAAATTTCTACTGGTACTGGGGATACCGGTACTTCAGATGGACCTAGTGGATTAGCCAAAATCTCCGCTTTTAACCTCGAAACCACAGGCAATAAAGCAGGTTTCGTATATGGCGGCGATTTGCTGGGCAATGTATGGCGCTTCGATATCAACAGCCCTCTTGATGCTTCTGCCGCAGGTGGCATTGGAACCGGAGCAGTTTTGAAATTCGCTACCTTGCTTAGCCCCAGCGGCATCTCACAACCGATTACCACCACACCTGTGCTGGGTAATGTGGCAGGTAAGAATGTAGTGTTTGTTGGCACCGGTAAATATCTGGAGACTTCCGATCTTAGTAATACCCAAAAACAGACTCAATATGCGATCAAAGATGATGGCACAACTACCACATTAATCAATGCCCGCGCTTCATTAGTGCAGCAAACCTTGAGCACCACCCTGACGAATACGCGCACCAGTTCAGAAGCTACGGTGGACTTCTTGTCTCAACGCGGGTGGTATTTCGATTTTCCTGTTTCAGGCGAAAGGGTCAATATTGACAGTCAGCTAATACAAGGTGTGCTCCTCATTCCCTCAATCGTTCCATCGAGCTCGATTTGCACACCGGGTGGATTTGGCTGGCTTAACTTTGTTGATTACAAAACAGGCACTGCAGTGACAACTATAGCGGGAACAAGAGCGGATTCACCCATAGTTGGTGTTAACGTTTTATACATAGAAGGCAAACCCATAGTAAGCCTGGTTACATCCAATAAACCAACACCCAGCCAACCTGCCATACAACCGGATTTCTCCAAGACAGCCTCTGGCTTCACTGGAAAACGGGTAATATGGCGTGAATTAATACCGTAACAAAGCATCGTTTGGAACAAAGCAAAAGCGACCTGCGGGTCGCTTTTGCTTGATATGGTTCTCCCCCGTTTTCACGGATACTCAGTTAAGAGCGGAGCGATTTTCGTCATTCATCACCATCGTTGCAGCCTTCTTGTGGCCGGCTTGAATGTCAACAGGCTCTAGCCGCTCTTATCTTTCACTTCGGCGCGCGCCCAACCATGAGCAAAAGTAATATCCAGTTGTGCGCCTCGCGACACCTGCCCGCTATCTGCCACTATATTGCCTTGCTCGTCGCGCACCACGCTGTAACCCCGCGCTAATACTCGCTGTGGACTCAGATGTTGCAAGTTTGCAAGCAGATTATCGAGTTGTTTATCACGATCTTGCAGCACACTGTGCATGACTGCCGGCAACCGTTGTACAAGTTTTTCCAGTTGTATGCCCGCCCATTGCACATCTGGAACATTGCTCTGCCACCTCTGCAACAGGCTACGCCACTGCCACTGCCGATGCTGCATGGTGTGCGTGTGCAAGGTTCGCATTTGCAATTGCAAGGCATTCAAATGTTGTCCCTGCTGCCGTGCCCGGTGCGCCGGATGTACCAAGCGTCGCTGCAAATAATCCAACTGTTGCATCAGACCCTCTGTATGGCGCTGCTTACTCTTCATTAACTGAGCATGCGCATGCCGCAAACGTTGCAACAATTGCTGTCGCTCGGGTGTGGCAATTTGGGCAGCTGCCGTAGGTGTGGCGGCACGATAATCGGCGACAAAATCAGCAATGGTGAAATCGGCCTCGTGCCCCACTCCGCTCACGATAGGAATGGTGCTATGCGCGATGGCACGCGCCACCACCTCTTCATTAAACGACCATAAATCTTCAAGGCTGCCACCACCACGACACAACAACAATACATCGCACTCGGCACGTTTATTGGCAATCTGAATAGCCTGTGCAATTTTCTGCGCTGCATCTGCCCCCTGTACGGCAGTGGGATACAACACGACAGGAATTCCAGGCATACGCTGGTTGAGCGTGGTTAGTACATCACGCAGAGCGGCAGCTTGCGGTGAAGTGATAATGCCGATTTTCTCAGGCAACACGGGCAAGGGACGTTTATGCTTTGCATCAAACAACCCCTCTGCTTCCAGCCTGGTCTTAAGCCTGGCAAAGGCTTCATATAATATGCCCAGCCCGGCGGGGCGTATTTGCTCCAGGGTGAGTTGAAATTCCCCGCGCGCTTCGTATAACGTGGGCAGCGCCAGCACCTCGACCTGCATGCCATTCTTGGGAACAACCTCCAGATACTGATTTTTATGCTTGAACATCACACAACGCACCTGCGCGTGCGCATCTTTCAGCGCAAAATACCAGTGGCCGGACGCAGCACGCATAAAGTTGGAAATCTCCCCATTCACCCACAGTAATGGAAGTTCATTTTCCAACAATTGTTTGGCAATTTGATTGAGTTCGCGCACACTCAACGCGGGAGATTTTTCACCATACTTTGCACCAAAAATCATGTTGACATTCCCAAATAATTCACAACCCAAGCAAACACGTGACTTAACCCCTCATATTAACATTAGCGCCCGGATATTCCAGGTTATGTTGTTGATTATTATTAATTTTCACGTAAGATTAACATTTAAGCAGAACCTATAAAAGGGTTATGCGATAGAGAGTTAGTGTCGCTGCAACGAACTTATGCACAAAGTTATCCACAGTTTTTGTGCATAAAATCAAAAATGCTTTGCCTGCATTAGGTTAACAACTTTATGTATTTTTGAAAGCACCATAGGAAATTCATTTTGTCGCAATAACACATTTTTTGCACCCGCCAGATCCCAATTTACGACCGATAAATTTGGAATAAAACAAAAATTAAAAATAAATTGCTGGACATAATTTTACATTTCATGAATTCTGCCAACCATCTTTTTACGGAGTCGTGATGGAAGTTTTTCATTCATCCCCAAGTGCATTTTGGAGTTATCATTCCCCCACTCACAACTTTACAATGTCACTATATTGATCTCATTAGAAC
>JBEBGP010000319.1:0-2897 GCA_040081045.1 Candidatus Nitrotoga sp. | reverse complement strand
CCGCAGGTATCTTCAAACACGACAGTCTTAACTGGTCCGGTTTGTTTCGGTTCACCCCGAAATACCACGCCGATATTTTTCAACCGTAAATAGTCGGCATCTATGTCTATGGTTGCCAATGCAGTAAGTGGAATACCTGCGGTAAATAACGCAGCTTGATAGGTTCTGGCAGGTTCAAAACCCATAGGCTCTAACACCAACTCCAAGTCATCACGGTCTTTTGAAACAACCGTCAGCCAGCGAAACTCGCCCATCGGTATATCAAATTTTTTAATGAAGCCCAAAGTCTCGGTATAGAACTTCAGTGCCTTATCTTGATTGTCCACCAGTATGCTGTTGAGTTTTATTTGCATGTGCACCTCCTTATTTCTCAAGCACAGCGCGCAAATTATTCAGGCTGTCTTCAAAATCCTTGCCTATCATTTTGTCCATGTTCACAAACACACCGAACAGTTTGCCAATAAAAGGATGCTGTCCGTACATCGCCCAAGTGAGGCGTGCGCCGTCCCCTTCTGGCGTGATGACAAATTCGCCGATGTGGTGCGCTTCCATCGGTTTCATAAAATTAAGATTGACCATCAGTTTGCTGCTGGGGATGGACTTGGTGATTTCCATGCTGCCCTGCCCAACCTTGTTGTTGCCCAGCCAAGCGTATTTCGCGCCCACGCCGCTCGTCTCACCGCTATGGGTTCTTTGCATATTGGCATCCATGCGCTCCCAAGTTGACCACGCAGACCAGTTGTGAAAATCGTTGATTTGCGCGAACACTTTGTCTGGAGTAGTTTTGAAAGTCGCGCTGCGCTCGACGCGGAACGTGTCGGGCTTGGTTGACGCATAAATCAAAATGGCGGCGATGACGACAACGATTGCGACGATGATTTTGATAAGCATGATGGTTCTCCTTAAAAATGTTGTACTGAAAAAAGCGGTGTCTGTTTGGGCGACTAGTTGGGAATGTCTGGTTCTACCAGCATAGCCAGTTGCACGAGTGACTCCTGCCAGCCGAGATAGCACATTTCTGCGGGAATCACATCGGGTACGCCCTCTTGCACAACGTTGATTTCAGTGCCACACATAACGGCTTTTAGCGTCACCGTCACTTGCATTTCGCCTGGCAGGTTAGGATCGTCGAACTTGTCGGTGTAGCGGATCAATTCATTGGTTTTTAGTTCGCGGTATTCGCCACCAAAAGCGTGTCCGTTCCCTGTGCCAAAATTGGTAAAGGACATTCTGAAACTGCCGCTCACTTTGGCATCCAGATGATGCACTTTGCAGGTGAACCCGTAGGGCGGAATCCATTTTGCCAGCGCGTCCGCTTCAAGAAATGCGCGATAGACTTTTTGAGGCGTGGATTTAATGACGCGATGCAGTTTGATGGTACTCATGGTGTTCTCCTTATTAAAACGAAGGGTTGGACTGCAAAAAATCGGTGAGGCGATCAAAGGTGCTGTTCCAGCCTTCGCTGTGCCCCGCTTGAGCGTAGCAGTTAGGCATCATGGCGGTTACAGAGAGCGACCGTCAAAATGTTTAACAGGAAGGGCCGCGAGTTCGATGCCCTCCAGACAGCGAACATTGATTGCAGCCATAAGATTCCCGGATCGATCAGCCGCTTCCCCAAACGGATGAATGCCACATTTTGGACAGAACCTATGCTTGATGGTGTGCTTACCGAATGTGTAGATACCGAGATTTTCTTCGGGAGTTAGCAAGCGCATTTTGTTTCGAGGAACAAACCACATAAGCGCACCTTTCCGAGAACAAATTGAGCAGTTGCAGTCCACAACTTGCGTAAGCTCACCCTCAACCTCGAATGCGACTTGGCCGCAGTGACAACTTCCTTTGTAATTCATTGCAAGATTCCTTTCATTTTTGAGAATGTTGTACTGCTACGAGTGTCGGAGATACATCGGCGGATGTGATGCCTAACGCGAGATGATGGCTGTGCCTCCACCAATTCAGCGTGTGCTTGCCTGTCACACCAAGGCACGCAGTGCATCGAATTCGCGCCTGATATTAAGGTCAGGCGTAATAAATTTCCCGCAGCAAAATTGGTCATGGTAATTCTCCTTTAATAGCTGGACTGCAAAAATTGGGCGAGGCGATCAATGGTGCTGTTCCAGCCTTCGCTGTGTCCTGCTTGTTCGGCTGAAGATTGGAAATGGGTTTGTCGCAATGTCATGATGGTTCGGTCTTGCGCTTCCACAAAAGTCACGCTCACCAAGGTTTCCATGCCACGCTCACCCGTTTCCTCCCAAGCGAAAGTGAATACCAGCCGTTCATGTTTGACCACTTCGCGGAATTTGCCACCGTGCCAAAGCAAATCGCCCGTTTCAGTGGAGCGCAAACAATTGCGCCAACGTCCGCCAACACGGGCATCCCACGCCACCTCTATCGCGGGATGATGAGTTGGCCCCCACCAGCTCAACGCGTGCTTGGGATCAGTCCATGCTTGCCACACCAAGGCGCGTGGTGCATCGAAAGTGCGCGTGATCGTGAGTTCATTGTTGGTAGTCATATTTATCCTTGTTAGTGGCTCAAAAATTTGAGCTGGAAAAATTTGCAAGGCGTGTGTGACCCTCTGCACCCGTGTGCAAACATGGCAAGCGTTACTTGCCACGCTTCGGGTCATTCACCCATCCCTCATCTTTGAACACCGCCCAGATTGCCATCGAGTGACCGTGACCGAGGTCGTATTCCTGCTTGAGCCACGCGACCAGATCACCCGCCTTCATGTCTTTGCTAAAGATGCCCGCCTCGATTGCGTGCGCCTTGAGTTGTTCCGGTGTCTTGCCAGTCTTGGCGCACTACTGTCCGGAATAATTTTTGCGAAGTAGGTTAAGGGTATTGCAGTACAAGGTTGAATGGGATAAAACCCAGAGCGCCAACTCAACAACCGA
>JBEBGP010000378.1:0-2897 GCA_040081045.1 Candidatus Nitrotoga sp. | reverse complement strand
CATTACTTCCGCGCTGGCGGCATCGGCTGATCTGGGCATTTCATTGACCCGACGTGGCGTAAGTCGTAGCGTGGTGTTCGTCACCCCGCGGGTGGGCGAGGGTGAATCGGCCAGTGATTGGATTAAGAGCGTGTCGGCAGCCGACACGGCAGTGTTGTACATGGCTTCGGGGCAGGTCGCCGGGATTGCCGCCAGCCTGATGCAGCATGGTTTGCCGGGCAGCACGCCAGTCGCGTATGTGAGCAACGCTTCATTGCCCGGCATGCAGAAAATTGTGACTACGCTATCGAACTTGCATGAGGCTGCGCAAAATGTAGGCTCTCCCGCATTGATTATTCTGGGTGAGGTGTTGCGCGCTTGTGCGTTGGGGGCATCGACACAGGAAATTCCAGAAGAGATTTCGCAGTTAATTAATATGGGAAAGTGCTGATCTATTCCAATCAGTGGAGTTCAAAATCAATGGGGGGCCATCAATCAGCAATCAATCTGGGCTGACCATTTTTGAAGCCACTCAATACGTTGCAAGCCGCACCACAAATCGAGGCGGTGGATTGCATATCGCTAAACAATAGGGGGTGACCATTGCCGCTACGCTGAATTTTATGGTGGCGCGCAAGGCGAACACAAACTCGCGCGCGGCTTTATGCCCGCGCCAACTTTTTCCGCACACTGACTGGCAAGGCCGGAATTTGCCGATTGCGTGCTGGTGATCTCGCATGATCGCTGGTTTTTGGATCGTATCGCGACGCACATCCTGGCCTTCGAAGGCAGTTCACAAGTCACATTTTTTGACGGCAACTACCAGGAATGCGAGGCGGATAAACGCAAGAGCCTCGGCGAAGAAGGCGCGAAGCCCAAGCGGATTAGGTATAAGACGATTGCAGGTGAGGGTGTGGCGCGACCGTGGTAAGTTGTAATTGTTAGATATCCATTTTTCGTATCGATGGAAATGGTTTACCCAAATAACCTCCATTCGGCGATTATAGAGTGCAATGAGTAAAATAAATTTGGTTGTTAGTGACACCAACTTATCCATCTAACGTAACGTCCGAGGTAAAAGGTGCTGCGCTTTTGCAGCGTCCAGTGACCGAATGGAGCATTTTTGACTGATGTGTCAGAGGGCATCGAACCGATCTTTGAACAGAGCTATCCGTGGTTTGATGCCGGATCGGTTCTCGAACTCCAGCATAAACCCCAAAGCGCTGCGAATAACCCATTTCACGGTAGCATGGCTTGTCCATCCCCTAGGAAACAGCGGCTCTGATTCCGCGAAGAACGGACACCGTGTGACCCGATGAGCGAGCACCTTCGAGAGTTTTGCGTGTTCTTCCTGTGCGCTAAACCACTCCGGTTTGAAATGCATTAGCCCATTTCTAAGGCGAATGATTATGAACACGTCTTGGTAAGGGCTACTTCCTCGATCAAAGGCAGTTGCACCCTTCAAGAGCAAAGCGAAATCAAATTTCTCGAGAATCGGCTTTTGCTCATACAACTCCCAAAGCTTTGCCATGACCTCCAACTTCAGTTCCGGAAAAATTATCTCGTGGTCAACGAATAATTCGTTTGCATAGGACTCGACCGCAGCAACGGCGGTGAAAAGCG
Source organism: Candidatus Nitrotoga sp. (assembly GCA_040081045.1). GTDB lineage: Bacteria > Pseudomonadota > Gammaproteobacteria > Burkholderiales > Gallionellaceae > Nitrotoga. Next base: position 1,295 of record JBEBGP010000378.1, on the reverse strand, counting down.
CACCGGATGCATTTGCCAAGATGTCATGCCAAAACTCTCCAAAATCATTGCCTTGATTCGCATACTCCAACTCGCCAACCTTACGACACAAATGTGCTGCCGAAAAGAGATGTGGAATCGCGAGGTTGACCCGTACGTCCGCTGTTGCGGTTACGATAGCGGGTGCTGCTTCCAAGACAGCTACAGATGTAATGATATTTGGCGGCTCCACGGTGTCCTCTGACGTAAAATGGCTGGCAAATAAGCTGACGACTGATGCCGCACAATCTTGGGTGCAGCTTTATACCCTTTTGATTTCAAGCTTCGGAAGCATCTTTAATATGGCATAGTATGGCATTTATGTCCCCACAGTGGCGAAAGGCGTAAGTCACTGGCGACAAATAAGCCATCACCACACTCACTTCGCGCATCGAAATCCCAAATCCTTGCTGAATCTATCTGGTGTCATGTGCGCGCGCAAAGTTGTTCTGAAAAACATGGGTAGTGCGTAATGCCAGAAACTGGCGCTGCTGCCACATATGTCTTTTTCGGTCGTGCCATAATATTCGCTGCGATAAGTGCTGACCTTATACGGCTGATACCAGTCGTCCACCCATTCGGTGGTGCTTGTCATTTAATTTCGATTCCGGCTGCACGAGCAAAGGCAACATAATCCAGTGCTGTATTTTGGTCGTGCACGATTCGCCATTGACCTTCTTGCAACTGAAAAACGTATGTAAGCCAAGTGTTGATTGGAGCAGCATCTGCTTCGGGGCGATATTGGTATTTGACAAGAGCCATAGCCACATCCTCTCCGACAACCTTATGGACAACTGATCCCTCCCAAATCCACTTCGGGTCTTCAAACCACTGCTTATGAATTTCAATAGTTTCCGAGGGTGTTGTGAAGACATGCCCATTTTGAACGATTGTATAGAGCGTTTCGCCGCGCGTGAGGTGTGATTTGAATGCTTCAATATCCCGATTGGATATTGCTGCAAAATGCTGTTGCAGGGCTGTATTAAAATCTGGTTTCATGGATGCGCTTCCGGTATAAGAAGTAAGCGTGAAAGTGATACAGGTGAATGCACCAGTGCCTTTAAATAATGTGATTGTTTTGGCTATTGGCTGGTTTTATGTGGTTTCTCGTTAATCCTGAGGCACCCCACTCACTTCGCGCATCGGAATCCCAAATCCTCGCTGGATTTATCCGGTGCCATGTGCGCGCGCAAAGCTGTTCTGAAAAACATGGGCAGTGCGTAATGCCCGACACTGGCGCTGCTGCCGCGTATGCCTTTTTCGGTCGTGCCATAATA
>JBEBGP010000049.1:0-2911 GCA_040081045.1 Candidatus Nitrotoga sp. | reverse complement strand
GTGCATGATATTTTGTATCAATTTCATCAGCAGTTTCCGGTGCTGGCGCACCACAAAATTGAGGAATTAAGCAATGCATTGCACCGTATCAGCGATGTGGTTTTCACGCCCGCGTTGCAGCGTGATTATTTGGCACGGGCATGGCTGTTGCGCTGGCAGCAGGCAATCGATCCTTATTTAAATGCGCAAACTAAAATGGAGCTGGAAGGCTGGCATTTTAAAAGTGGGGAGTTACCATTTGAATTGCGTCTAACCGACGATTTAACTTTGCATGGGCGTATTGATCGAGTGGATGGGTCTAATCAAGCAATGCGCGTGTTGGATTACAAAATGATTGACGCGGGTCGGCTACGGGATAAATTAAAAGACCCGGGGGAAGATGTGCAGCTTGCCTGTTATGCAGCTGCTGGCGGAAGTCATAGTGCCGCGTACATCAGTTTTGATAAAGACAAAGTTCAAATAATCGAACCACCGCACGATCTGGACGATCTGGTGCAAGCCAATATGGATCGGTTGATTGCTGTGTTTGGGCAAATGCAGTCTGGCGTGGCGCTGCCCGCCAATGGCATAGAAAAAGTTTGCCAATACTGTGAAATACGCGGGCTGTGTCGAAAACCTGAGTGGAGCATGGGCGGCGAGCGGGGAAATGAACATGGATAACAGAGCCGCTTTGAATCCAAAACACAGCGTTATTGTTGAGGCTTGTGCAGGCAGCGGTAAAACCTGGTTGCTGGTGTCGCGCGTCTTGCGACTGCTTCTGGCCGGGGTGAAGCCGGGTGAAATTTTGGCCATTACTTTTACGCGGAAGGCCGCGCAGGAAATGCAGGCAAGATTAAATGAGTGGTTGCATTTTCTGGCGACTCACAGCGATGATGAAGTACACACTTTTTTGCAAGCGCGTGAAATGTATGAAGTCGATGCAGGCATCATGGCACGCGCCAGAAATTTATATCGTGAGTCACTCCTGATGCAACCGGGCATTACTATCAATACCTTTCATGGCTGGTTTATGCAGATTGCACAAGGCGCACCGCTGAACTCGAACATGCCGCTTGGGATGAATCTGCTGGAACACACTTCAACCCTGCAGGATGAGGCGTGGCAGGAATTTACAGACAACCTGCAAGCTGCGCCCGAAAGCGAAACTTCCTTGGCCTTGCAATGGTTGTTTGCCGAATATGGTTTGCACAATACGCAAATATTACTGAATAATTTTTTGCATAAACGTGCCGAATGGTGGGCTTATGTCGGCGAACGCAATGATGGACAGGGTGACGCAGTGGCATTTGCGCTGCAACAATTGCGCGATGAGTTCGGCGTGGAGGCAAGTGTTGATCCCATTGCCGAACTATTCGCAGATGACACCTTGCAACATGCCATCAATAATTTTTCCGCTGTACTGGCGACGGATGGCACAGACAAACAGCGCAGAGCAGCAGATAGCCTGCAAGCCTTTTCAGCACTTGCTGATATACAGCAACGCTATACACAGATCACGCAATGTTTATATACTAGGGCAGATGAGCCGCGTATTTTTACGCCTACAAAAAAACAAAATGCCGAGTCATTTATATCGGCGCATGAGGTACTGCTGAATACAATGCAGGTTGCGCGTGACGCAATAATGGCGCGTGCATTGTTGCGTTTAAACGCTGCCGCACTGCGTTGTGGCGCGACATTGTTGCAGCATTACCAGGATATCAAATCACGTCAACAGCAAATAGATTTTGTCGATGTGGAATGGCAGGTCTGCCACTTATTACGCCAGAGTGATTATGCGGAATATATGCAATATAAACTGGATAGCCGATATAGCCACGTGTTGCTCGATGAATTTCAAGACACGAACCCGGTGCAATGGCAAGTCTTACAGGCATGGTTTGCCGCTGCTGAGGCTGTGCAATCGCGTCCGACGGTGTTTGTGGTGGGTGATCCCAAGCAATCCATTTATCGATTTCGCCGCGCAGATGCGCGATTATTCGGTGAAGTGAGCGGTTGGTTGCAAAATAATTTTGATGCCCGGTATTTATCGCAAAACATTACACGGCGTAATGCACCCGCGATCTTAAAGGTTGTGAATAAAATATTTGGGCAACATCCCAATGGCTTCACAGATTTTGAAACGCACATCGCACATCAAACAACGTTGCCTGGCAAGGTTGCGGTGCTGCCGCTTCTGGAATTTGCGGCGGAGCCGGATGTGCCTGCCTTGAAAGTTTCGCAATTGCGACACCCGCTTTTCACCGCACGTGCCGAGAAACAAAGTGATAATCGGGAATTGGAGGCCTCTCAATTCGCCGAAAAAATTATCAACATCGTCACGCACTGGCAGGTGTCAGATGGCTCTGGTGTGCCACGTCCGGCAGAATTCAGCGACATTATGGTGCTGGTACGCAAGCGCCTGCATTTGCAGATCTATGAACATGCTTTGCGCCAACGCCATATCCCTTTTTTAACTTCCCGTCGCGGTGGCTTGCTGAATACTCTGGAAACAGAAGACATGCAGGCTTTGCTGACTTTTTTAATTACGCCATTTGCGGATTTGGAATTAGCGCAAACTTTACGTTCGCCTTTGTTTGCCTGCACGGATGCAGACTTGATGCAATTGGCAGCCTCGTCAATATCCACTGGCGGTTCGCAGCCCAAGCATGGCAGTTGGTGGCAGCGCCTGCAGCAACTCGCGGCACATAAACAGGTATCGCCGGAATTATTACGCGCACATCAATTCTTATCCGGTTGGATTAAGTTGGCTGATAAATTGCCCGTGCATGATCTGCTGGATCATATTTATTTTGAAGCGGATGTCGTGCATCGCTATGTGGCAGCCCTGCCTGTGGAACTACACGAGTTAGTGCGCGCCAATTTGCAGGCATTCATGGGGATTGCCTTGAATGTTGATGCCGGACGTTAT
>JBEBGP010000062.1:0-10992 GCA_040081045.1 Candidatus Nitrotoga sp. | reverse complement strand
TGAATACCCATGGTGCCACCGATGCCTTGGAGAAAATTCCAGGGTCGGCTCCCGGGTTGGCCACCATTAAAGAAAAATACAAAAAGTATCGTGAGGCGGCAGAAACGGTCATTACAAGTTCGCACGAATTGATCGCTGCCAAAGCCGCCAGTCAAGCCTTGTTAAGTGACATTGAACTGTTGTTGGCACAGGCTGAACCTTTGACCGAAACCTATGCCTCCACTTTGAAAAATCGTGTGACATTCAGGATTATGATTGCTTCCGGGGTGGCCACCTTGATTTTAATGATAGCGTTTGCCATCGTTTACTTGATTGACTTGCGCCGACGCACACAAGAGGCGGAAAAAACTAACCGCAGAAATCAGGACTCGATTCTAAAACTCATAAATGAAATGGGGGAGTTGGCCGATGGCGATTTGACCGTGCACGCAACAGTGTCGGAAGAAATTACCGGTGCGATTGCCGATTCCCTGAATTACATGATAGGTGAATTGCGCAACCTGGTAATAGACATTACTAACGTGTCGGACAAAGTTGCGCGGGCAACTGGCACAGCGGAAGTTGTGACCAAAGAGCAGCTTGTGGCATCGCAAAAACAATCTCTTGAAATTCAAAGTGCGGGGCAATCGGTAGAGCTGATCACCAAGTCTATTCAAGAAGTCGATGCCAGTGCAATGCAATCGTTGCAAGTGGCGAACAGAACACTGGCAGCCACGGAAGAAGGCGCGCGCGCTGTGCAAAATACCGTGGTGGGTATGGATGAGATTCGCGGACAAATTCAGGAAACCTCCAAGCGGATTAAACGTTTGGGTGAAAGCTCACAGGAAATTGGCGAAATTGTAGATTTGATTGCTGACATTACTGAACAAACCAACGTATTGGCATTGAATGCGGCAATTCAAGCGGCTTCGGCGGGCGACGCAGGACGCGGATTTTCGGTGGTGGCGGCGGAAGTTCAGCGTTTGGCAGAACGTTCGGCAGGGGCAACCAAACAGATCAGTGCTTTGGTTAAGGCTATTCAGGGTGATACGCAGAATGCGATTGCCGCGATGGAAACCAGCACAAATGGTGTGGTGAATGGGGCAAAGTTGGCCAGTGTGGCGGGACAATCGCTGCGTGAAATTGAGCAAGTATCGCGCGAATTAGCCGACCTGATTGGCAGCATATCAGTTTCCACACAGGTGCAAACTGATATGGCGCATGAAGTTGCAATTATCATGGCAGACATCCTGAAAATTACCGAGCAAACATCAGAAGGTACCAAACGAACTTCTGCATCAGTGACGGAATTGGCAGGTTTAACGACTGGGCTTAAGTCCTCTGTAGCAGGCTTTAAAGTTTAACTGTTTAATTTTAATCTCTGAATAATAAGCCAGGTGCGGTTTTTAAAACGGCTTCGAAATGTGCCTTAAAAAATATTTCATCAAATTGCCATGACTTTTAATCCCACAGCACTGCTATCGATAAGACATGGCATCAACAGTTCGTTGGGGCAGGTGGAGCGTGATTTAACGCTTTATTTTGCCGCACCAGACGATAACCGCGAAGCCGTAGGGCGTGCCCTGACTGAGATGCATCGGAATGGCGGGGTTTTTCAGATGGTCGCGATGGATGGTATGTCAGTTTATTGCGCGGAAATTGAAAAAGTATTGCAGGAGCTCGCCACTAATTCGCTTGCTCCATCCTCTGCCAATTTTGGAATTATTCAGCGCGCACTACTGGCGCTGACGCATTATCTGGACGCGCTCATTGATGGAGCCAGTAATGCAACGGTGCGCCTGTTTCACCCTTATCAAGAATTGCAGCAAGCGCGTGGCATGGAAATGTCATTTGAAGCGGACCTTTTCTTTCCTGATTTAAATATCGAATTACCCCCCTCTGTTTTGAGAGTTCCGGTCACATCTGATTTGCCGGTGTACGTTAAAAAAGAACGCGGACAATTTCAACTCGCCATGTTGCAGTGGTTGCGTCGCAATAATTTAAGCCAGGATGCTACGAATGACGCTTTGCAGAATATGCGCAAAGCAGTTTTAAATGTAATGGCTTGCCTGCCTCAAGACGGGCGGCGCGCTTTCTGGTGGATTGCGGCAGGGGTGCTGGATTGCTTGTTGGTTGACGGAATACCACCGGAACTAAACGCCACGCGGGTGCTCAGCCGCATAGATCGGCAAATGAAAATTCTGCTCGATGGCAGTAAAGACGAAGAACGCAGCATCATGAATGAAATGTTGTATCTGCTGGCGCGTAGTCATTCCGTGAGTGAGCTGGTTGATAGCATTAAACAGGTCTATGCGTTGGATGAGTTTTTGCCGGAAAAATCAACACTGCCTCCTGATGAATTGAAGCAAATACTGGAGCAATTACGCTTGCAACTATTGGTTGCACAAAACACTTGGGAACAATGCTCGCAATATGAGCTGGAGGATGAATACAAAAATTTTATAGCCCAGAGCAGCCGCTTACTGGAAACGGCGACCAGACTGGATAACAACACGCTGCAATATTTGTGTCAACAAATTCATGTCATAGCGGTGCAGGCATTGAAGCTTGGGGCAATCCAGCGCGCTTCTCAACCCATGGCCATGTTTTTGTTACTGCTGGGAAACGGGATTGAAAATTACGGGCATCTGGGGCGCGACTTTCACGATCAGGTACGTCTGCTGCAAGAATATTTACTGACGGTATTACAGGGGGAGCCAATCGGGCAGGGAAAATTTGCCAAGGTTATTGAACTGAATTTGCGTTTGGAAAACCGCAAAATCATGCTCCCCCTTGCCAATGAGTTGCTTGGCAACCTGAATCATGTGGAGCAAGGCTTAAATGCCTTTTTTAATGACCTGTCCACCCGTGGTGAATTACCGCTAATTGGGCGATTGCTGCTGCAAGTGCTGGGCATTACTCGCGCACTATCATTGGATCAGGCCTGTCAATTACTTCAGGCTTTGGAGGAAACCAATGCACGCTATGTACAAGGCAACAATCCCACACAAGCAGAAATGCTGGCTGTCGCCGTCGCACTGGGGGCAATATCAGCGCACATACAGGGTGTAGCACAAGGGCAAACCCCGGACCATGCGCTGCTGGATAAGGCGTTGCGTGAATTATTGGCAGCACAAAAAGCCGCCCCCGTAGCACCTGCACCTGCAGTTTCAAAGGTTGAGGCAAAAGGATGGAGCGACGACGATGACTTACAGGATGTATTTCTGGAAGAGGCTGCAGAAGTATTGGAAACCCTGCGGCTGAATTTGGAAATCAGTCAATTGCACCCCGCCAGCCGTGAACCGCTCACTGTGATGCGACGCGGCTTCCATACATTAAAGGGCAGCAGCCGTATGGTCGGACTGGCAGATATAGGCGAAGTCGCGTGGAATGTGGAGCGTGCCATGAATAAATGGCTGGAAAGCGGCAGGTTCGCTACCCCGGCCTTATTAAAATTGATCAGCGATGCAAGAAAAGTATTTCAGCCATGGATAAATCAACTTATTCAAGGCGAGGCTGTAACGGTGGTATATGGTGATTTGCTTAAAGCCGCAGAGCAGATTGAAAGCACTGCTGGTCAGCCCTATGTGCCAGAGCCAGAACCCGCGCTTAATCAGGTAGAGGAACCCAAGCAGGCGCAGAAGCCAGAATTAAGCCTGGAGTGGAAATCAGAAATTGAATTCAAACCAGAAGCCAGGACGCAGCCCGAAATTATTTTTATACCAGAACACGCTGCTGAAAAACAAGCGCAAGAGCCAAGCCTGGAAAACGAATCAACCATACCGGCAGAAGAATTGATAGAGGCCGACCTTAACAGTTTGCTGACCACTTTTGCCTCCCCATTTTCGGTGCCGAATATAGATGCGATACCCGAGTCCGACATGAAAATCGGCAGCAAGGAAAAATCTGTACAGGACACCAGGCAACTTCCTGATGAAATTTTGGAATTGTCATTGGAAATGCAGCCGCAGAGTCAACCTGCATCGGGGGCGGAATTCGAATCAGAACCCGCATTGCTTAGTTCAGGTGCAAACATCGAGGAAATTGCAATTGGCGGAATTCGAATGTCGCCCACATTATTTAAAATTTCGACCGAGGAAGCCGCGCAACATGTCGCAACTTTAAAAAAATATTGGGCTGCTTTGCGTACTAGCCAGCTTCCGACTATTGAATATGGTTTTATGCGTGCCGCACACACTTTGGCAGGTGTGGCGCGTACTATCGGCGCACCACAAATTGCCGAACTTGCCCACTCATTAGAACTATGGTTGCAGGCCAGAATGGAATCCGGATTCTCCCTTGACTCTGGGCAAAAGACTATGCTGGATAATGCGGTGGCCGCGTTGGGTGGCATGGTTGCAGAAATTGCCGCAGCCCGTGTGCCAGAGCCGCAAATTTTGCTGGTGGCGCAATTGCAGGCAGAAAAATCCAAATTGGTGGAAGAACCTGACTTTTCAGGGGAGTCTGAATTTTTAGTTGACGAAAAAACAGACATTACAGCCGCAGGAAAATCGCTCGACAAGCCAATTCAAAAAGTGGCGGAAGAAATGGTGGCGGGAAATGCGCAGTCCTCTGCAACTTCAAAAACGCCACTTATGCCGGATGTATTGTCTACCATATCGGTGACGATGACTGCCACGCCGTCTGCTACCTTGCCAAAAGGTCGCCTGGTTAAAGATGATATCGATGCCGACCTTCTCCCCATTTTTATAGAAGAAGCGGATGATTTATACCAGCAAATCAGCATTGCCATGCGCGAATGGGTAGCGCACCCCAATGATGGGCAATATTCACAGAATTTGCTGCGAACCCTGCATACTTTAAAAGGTAGCGCGCGTATGGTAGGTGCGATGCGTATGGGTGAGCTGGTGCATTTGGCAGAAGATTATGTAAAGCACACTCCGCAAGAAAATGAAAATTTTTGGGCGGGGCTTGAAGATATTTGGGATCGAATAAGCAATGTGCTGGAAAAATTACACAAATGGTCATCTGCAGATGATACCGGACTCGCTGAGGAGGACAACACATTAAGTACCGCACCAGAAGTTGCAGCGCAGGTACCACCTGTGAAACCTGACGCCGCGTTGATTGCGTCCAAATTAATTGAATCAGAAATCCCAGAAATATTCCAAACCGCCCGGGTTGCTCCTGAATTACCTATTACTACCCATTTGAAAACATCTTCACCCGTTAGGACGCTCACGCTTGTTACGCCCGCTTCCCTGTTGCGGGTGCACTCCGAACTGATCGATCATCTGGTGAATGATGCGGGAGAGATAAGTATGGCTCGCTCACGCATCGAGGCTGAATTGCGTGCATTTCAAGCAGGCTTGTTGGAGTTGACGATTAGTATTGAACGCCTGCATAAACAAGTACGGGATGTTGAAATTCATGCAGAGGGACAAATTCAAGCGCGTGTGGCCTTGTCTGGAGAAACGGCAGAACATTTTGATCCGCTTGAATTTGATCGGTTCACGCAATTTCAGGATTTGACACGTTCCATGACCGAGAGCGTGTATGACGTGCAAACCGTGCAGCAAGCGCTTTTAAAAAATCTGGATGAAACCAGCTCGGCGCTGGCAGTTCAAACACACGTGACTCGTGAAATGCAGCAACAATTAATGGCTATACGCATGGTGCCTTTTTCCACCGTCAGCGAACGGTTTTATCGCATTGTTCGACAAACGGCCAGAGAACTGGGTAAGAAAGTAAACCTGGAATTGGTTGGCGGCGAAATTGAATTGGATCGCAGCATGTTGGATAAAATGACTGCACCCTTTGAACATTTGTTACGCAATGCGATTGCCCATGGCTTGGAAACCGTGGCTGAACGCGAGGTCAAAGGCAAGTTGCCCGTTGGTGAGATTCGCCTGACTTTGTATCAGGAAAGCAACGAGATGATTTTTAATTTTACCGATGATGGTGCGGGGTTGGACATCGAACATTTGCGCCGCAGGGCAATAGAGCAGAATTTAATTCGGGCGGATGAGACGGTGAGCGAAAATCAAATCATGCAATTTATTTTTACATCGGGAATATCCACCGCAACGGAAATAACCGAAATTGCCGGGCGCGGTGTGGGGATGGACGTGGTTCGCAGCGAAATTGCAGCATTGAATGGCCGTATCAATGTGTTCTCAGTGCGCAATGAAGGCACACGTTTTGAAATTCATTTACCGCTCACTTTGGCTGTTACACCAACCTTAATGGTGCGCTCAGGCCATGATTTATATGCAATCCACTCCGGGTTGGTAGAGCGGGTTGTCAAGATTAAAGCAGAGGTGTTAGTCGATATTTATCGCCAAGGCTATGCGGAGTTAGGCGACAAATCCTACCCGTTACACAATTTGTCGCATGTGCTGGGTAATGAGGCATATCAGTCTGAAATTCAGCCCTATAACGCAATATTATTTTTGCGTAGCGGCGACAGGATCATGGCTGTGCATGTAGATGAGCTACTGGGTAATCATGACATGGTGGTAAAAAATATGGATGCACAATTATCCCGTGCACCCGGCGTGGTGGGTGCGGCTGTGTTGGGCAGTGGAAAAGTAGTACTCATCATTAATCCGCTGACATTACTTGAGCGTTTAACCTCCACCGCGTCTGCAGAAATCACAGCGCTGGGGCCAAAAATTGCGTCGCAAATTATAGTAATGGTGGTGGATGATTCGCTTACGGTTAGAAAAGCTACTGCCCGTATGCTGGTGCGCGCCGGGTATCAGGTTATCACCGCCAAGGATGGTCTGGACGCGCTGGAAAAATTGGCCGACAACTCTCCCAATGTTATGCTGCTGGACATCGAAATGCCGCGCATGGATGGGTTTGAATTAATCAAGCACTTGCGTGGCGATTCAAAATTCAAGATGCTGCCGATTATTATAATTACCTCCCGTGCCGCTGAAAAACATCGCAAATTTGCAATGGAGCTGGGCGCGAACGCCTATCTGGGTAAGCCTTATCAGGAAGAAGAATTGCTGGAGCACGTCAAACTTTTTTCTGAAGATGAGTTGCATCAATATCAAAATTTTCACCAACCAGATGAATTGTTGCAGCAAATTGCCAAACTGGCGGCCGAGTCGGCAGGCAAATAGTTTTTATGTCCAATTAAAACTGTATATCGCTTTTTGCCTTGGTTATCTTGTATTGTCGGCTTGGATAATACCGAAATGAGCCGGCTGCAAGAATGCCGTGCTAATTAAATCTAGAACTGGGTTCAACCGGCTCTAACGGTATTAATACCGGCTGCGCGCCAGGTCGGTCCCATGAATAGCGCAAGTAAAATAAAGCCTGATTGGGTGCGTAATTTTGAGAGCGATCAACTGCCAGCAATCCCCCGACAAAAAGCCTGGATGTAAGTTGATATTCCCCTGCGGCTCTGAGTGAATATCCTGTGCCGTTGCTTACTCCACCGGTATAGATGGGCGTTGCTCCAAGCAACAGTGCTTGTGATTGCAGCGACCCATCAGTGGGGAAAAAATCTGCCGTTTGGGACTTTGCATGAAATGCTGACACTGCAGTCCGCAGCAAGTACGAGAAGCGTGGCATACGCCGGGCGTAGGTTACAGGCAACGACACAAGGCGAAAGCGATTGGGGCTGTAATAACCACCGTGACCGAACGTATATTCGCCAGTGTTTTCTGAAAAATTCCAGATTATGCCGGTCACGCCCAGCACTAACCGGCGATTCTCTTCATTGATAATGCGCCACTGCTCGCCAGCCATCAGTTGAATACGACGATTGAGCTGCACATTGCGCCCGGTCAGATTGTGCCAACCCAGGGTAGACCAGAATCCGAAAGTGCCGCCCTGATCCAGACTTAAACCTGCACGCACGCCAGTTGCCACCACCCCGCCCCAAACTTGTCCGGTATTCGGATCATGCGCGCCCGCATAGGAAAGGAGGCTGGCAGTAACTGGGCGGCGTGAGGCGATGACCGAGTAGCCAAATTTTCCCAGATCCCCCTTGACCTGCAAGCCACCAACAAAATTGCGCACCGGGAAACCACCCGCAGTCCTGCCTATATCCGCCACGAAATTATTGCGTTGATAACCCACGTTATATGAAACGCCCTGCACAGCTTGTGGCAACTGTGCCGCAGAACAATTGGGCTGACAAAACAGCATGCTGCCAAAACCGGTGTAGGTTGGCGCAACATCGCCCGCGTCAAGCTTGATTAAATCGGCCCTGAAGAAAATCTCCTCATCGGAATGCCAGGGAGTCTTAAATTCCAGCGGAACTTCTATGGAATCAAATTGAGATAACCCGGTAGTTCCGTTGCGACTAAGCACATCCACAGCGGAAGAAAACCAGCGTGTACGACGATCCATCAGTGCCGCCAGCTTCTTCTCTTTCCAATCACGTTCAATTTTATAAGGACTGCCCAGGTTATCACCCAGGCCATCAATATTCGGGTTATCAAGATCAGTGCCGGCATTAGCAGGTGTATCCTGCTCGTTTGTCACGGGCTTGGTCACAGACTCGGCAAGCACCAACCTTTTCAAGTAAATTATTTCCTGATCCAGCAACCCGCCGCGCTCTGCCATTTTCCATGCATCATTCAATAAATAAGGTTTATCAGGATGTGCCACAAGCACCGCATCAATGCACTTGAGAGCCAGTGTATATTCGCCCATGCCGGACAGCATTTCGCCAAGGTGCATACCCAATGCAATGTCAACAGCGGATGGTTGTGCAGCCCAGGCAGCAAGTTGTTGCAACGCTTGCGGACGATTGCCGGAATCAATCAGGGAGGTAATCCGCTCGCGGCGATTATTTTTTAATTGACTTAACGCGGGCATAACCGCACCGCTCTCACCGTGCTCAATACGAAAATTTACATAAGCGTTAAGTGCCTCCGGCTGCTGCATATGGGCCAGCAAAAAATTATCCAGCAGCTTGTGCCCCATTGCCGCATCACCTCGTCGCGCGTACTGCCGTGCCAATTTTAAAAAAACATCCGGATTGTCCGTGTCTACCAGTACTGCCTGTTCCAAAAATTTAATAGCCTGGTCATCATCTGCCGAAGACAGCATCACTGCACCTGGCTCATTTGAAGTGTGTGTTTGCAATGGTTTGGCGGCATACGCCAAATTCAACGTTGCCCCGAACAACCAAATGAATGCCGGTAATAGCGTTATCCGGGTTAGATTGATAAGGAGATTTATTTGCATGACCACCTCGGTTTTAATTGCCCCTGTGCTTCAAATTTATAACGTCCTTCCAGCCAGCCTAAACCAAATAAAGTCAGCACTTGATCATAATAATTGTCTGTCCCATCCAGGGGGCTGAGTGCAATAACGCGTCGGTGTTGAATTTGCAATGCATGGCTCAGTTTAACTGATTTTAGAAAAGGCAAGAGTGCCGCTGAAAACCCCGCTGGTATGTTTGTTATGGGCGATTTTGCTGAAAATATTGTTACTGGAGATTTCTTTGGTGAGTTATTTGAAGTGCTGACGAGATATCCAAAGGGGGCGAGATTTTTCAAGAGGTTTGGCGACGCCTCATCGTCACGGGACAACATGCCAGCCCAAAGATATACTCGTATAGCATCAAAGCCTACCGCGTTAACGGGCGAAATTTCCCCTGCTTGCAAACCTTGCTCAACAGAATAGACAACCCAATCTGAAACAATGCCGTGCGGTGACGGTTGAATAATTATTTGCAACGAGCTGGATAAAATTTTATGCCAGACTGAATTTGGATACAGGTTGGCAAAACGGCGCAAGACCTGTATCGGAAAATAGCTCGGATTAAAGCGCCAGGTTTTATTTTCCGGATTATGGGGATCAGGATGAAAGCCATCCCGTCCTGGTAAAAGGGCACGCCCCAAGCCGGGTATATCGGCAGTCTCTTCCCGCAAAATTCGCGCAGCCAATGAATTCGCGCGCATGACATATTTGGGCTCTTGCCAAAGTCGCGCGGCTTCGTGCAATGCATAGGCAAGCCACAGATCGGCATCGCTGGCTGAATTTCCATCAATCACCCCCCAGCTTCCATCAGCGCGCGCGCCCCATTTCCAGGCCGGAAGCTGGGTGCTTAAATCGCCCTGGGACAGATTGTTTTCTGTCCACTGCAAGATCAAGTCAAACATAGCACGATCATTTGCAATCAGGGCAAAGATCATGGCGTAAGCCTGTCCTTCTGAAGTGGTGATGTGCTCGGGTAGTGAGCGATCAATTACGCGCCCTGCATCACTAATAAACATCCGGTTAAATTTATTCCAGGCAGGCCAATTCCCACAATGTTTGTCTGCTGCATGAACAGGGGATGCGATAACGGTTAAGGCAAAAATTAAAATTCCCCCAAGAAGATGTCGGCTAAAACCAGGCAAAATAAAATCCCAAGTAATCTTTCAGGTAAAACTACAGGCAAATTGCATAAACAAAATTTTCCCTGTGAAGTATTTTTATAAATTGGCATGCATATAACCCATGCCTTCTGGTATTGCCGGATTATAGCCTGACAAAGCGGGTACTACTGGCAGTCAGTGGTTTAGAGGGCGGTAAGGTTGCGGGTGGCATGCGAACATGATAATGATTTCAAAATATGGTGCAATGCCATGCAGAAATAAGATATCAATTTTAATTTTCAAAGAAACTCCCAGTCCAGTGATAATCCCGCCACAGCAAGAATCAAGAGTGTCGATGTGACCATGCAGCCGATCAATAGACAGCTCAAGGGTAGTCTTTAATATGTGAACGATGCGGCCAACTTGTTAAACATCGCATTTGTCACAAAAAAAGTAAAAACAATGGTAAATTGAAAGCGATGATAAATTTTAACGGGTAATATTCTGAGCCGGGATAATTTATCTCGGCACGTTGGGTCGTTGGATGACATCGGCCATTAATAGCCATTAATATGATTCGCATACAGTCTTAACAGCGGCAAAGGGGAGTGACATGGGGCAGCTGTCCGCAGACAAGATGCCGGAAGAAAAGACCGGGCAGGATTGGCAACAACCTGACATGCTGAAGCAATACGTTACGGTGATGTTCACTGGCATAAAG
>JBEBGP010000179.1:0-2921 GCA_040081045.1 Candidatus Nitrotoga sp. | reverse complement strand
AGACAGTACATTTGAGTACGGCTATAACCAACCACTTTGCAACCGTCTTTTGGTTGCTTAGTGGGATGGCTAGTTGTTTCACTCAGGAGCCGAAGACGATGCCAACACAGTTATCGTTTTTAACGCGAACTGAAATAGTGCGGTTTTATCGCTCACCCATAGATTCATTTAAAGTTTTGGTGATAGGTTTGGTGAGATATTGCAACACGCTTTTCTGGCCCGTTTTGATTTCTACCAGTGCAGTCATGCCGGGCTGAATTTCAATGCGTTCCTGCTTTTTGCTGACCAGATTCTGTTCGCGTATTTTTATCTGCACGCGGTAATAGGGTTGTTCGTTATTGCGGTTATCTTCGTTTAAGGTGTCCGCGCTGATGTAACTTACCTCGCCCTTGAGTGCGCCGTATATCGAATAATCATAGGCATCCAGCTTGACGGTAGCAGGCAAGCCGGGCTTGATGAATGCAATATCCGCCGGCGTAACTTTCGCCTCCACAATGAGATCGCCATCCACCGGCACAATTTGCATGATTTCATCACCCGGCCTGGCAACCCCGCCCAGCGTGGTAATGCGCACACTGCGCACAATGCCGTCCATGGGGGAATGCACCTCGGTAAACCCGAGTTGCTCGTTACGCTGCGCAACAATTTGCAACACACCCGCCAAATCTTCCTGCGCTTTGCTTAATTCTGCCTGGCTGTCCTGCAAATATTTATTTTTGCGATTGGTAATTTGCGCCTGTATATCGACCATTTGCCGACGCAATTTTAAAATTTCAGAACGGCTGACATCGCCCGCTTCCATCAAAGGAATATTCATATCCAACTCTTCCTTGATAAGCACTTTGGATTGCTCCAATGCGCGAATTTCTTCATTCACAGCAGATCGCCGCTTGTTAAAAAGCGCCAGTTGATTCTCGCTGAATTCAGGGTAACCCGCCAAATCCGGCGGAAATTTTGGTTCGCCGCCAAATACTTCCGCATTCAGACGGGCGACCGTTGCCTTAAGTGCAGCGGCTTTGGCGGCGCTTTCCAGATAACCTGCCTCCGCTTTGGTTTTATCAAAACGCGCCAACAATTGTCCGCGCTTGACCACCGCGCCTTCTTTTACAGGCAACTCACTCAACACGCCGCCTTCGGGAACCTGTATTACCTGATTGCGTGAACTGGCAATAACCTGGCCACTGGCACGGGTAATTTGATCCAGTTCGGCCCAGTCTGCCCAGATTAAAAATCCAATAATAGCAACTGCACTGCTCCAGATTAAGATGCGGCCTGTGTTGGTTTCTTCGTGTATGTTCATTCAGGGTTGCTCATAAAATTTCATTCAAAACGATTGCCGGCATTTTCACTGCTCTGCCGGATGACCGGTTGTTCCATCAGCAAAGATGGGGAAAGAAGCGCTCCCATTTTTTGCTACGCTGCAGTGCCTTGTGATTGCGCTTCCGGTCTGGGCGATTGCCCGGAAATTTTTTGTAGTACTGCATCGCGCGGCCCATCTAATAGTAATCGTCCGCCCTGCAAAATAATCAGCCTATCCAGCAGCGGCAACAACGCCGTTTTATGCGTGGTCACGATGAAGGTAACACCTTCATCGGATAGCTCGCGCAACAAATTGACAATGCGCGATTCAGTGACCGAGTCCATCGAACCAGTGGGTTCATCCAGCAACCAGACTTTGGGCTTCGCCAGCAACATGCGTGTAACGGCGATAAGTTGTTTTTGTCCACCCGATACACCGCGCCCCCCTTCGGTAAGCTCTAAGGCCAAACCTTTCGGCTGACCCAGTATAAGGTCGATTAAACCCGTGCGGCGGCTGGCGGCAAGAATGGCTTCTTCGCCCGGATCGGGCAGACCGATGGTTAAATTGTCGCGCAGTGTGCCGCTGAATAATTTTGTCTCTTGTGGCAGGTAGCCAATGATCTCGCGCATGACCGGACTGGAGAGTAGCGCCAAATCCACGCCGCCCAAAAATACTTTACCTGCCGCAGGGCGATATAAACCCGAAGCGAGTTTCAGAAAGGTACTTTTACCGGAACCAATTGGTCCAATCAAGCCCACACGTTCGCCGGGCTTGATATTCAGATGCTCGATTTCCAGCACCACACGGCCTTGCGGCCCCATACCGTAAGAAAAGCGGGTTCGCTCAAAACGAAAACTTCCGTCCAATGTTTGCGGCGTAAGCGCGAGATGCGCTTCGTCGGCTTCATTCGGCAAATTGATGACTTGTTCCAGCCCTTCAATTGCGGCGCGCGCCAACGCCCACTGCACCATCACACCGGGCAGTTGCACGATCGGCATCATGGCGCGGTTGCCAATAATGGAACAGGCCAGCAACGCGCCCATAGTCATTTCATTTTGCGTGACAAAGTACGCACCCACCGCCACCAGCGCGATGTAGCTGAGTTGCTGGAAGCCAACGGTCAGGTTTTGCGAGAGCGCGGAATAGTTGCGTATGCTTTGTTCGGCGTGGCTAGTCTCTTGCACCAGACGATTCCAACGCGCCTGCACTATCCATTCCGCGCTATTGGTCTTGAGCGACTCCGCACCATCCACCGCCTCGACCAGCAGTCCGGCTTTACGATTGCTGGCGGACAAATTCAAGCGCGTATGTTGCTGAATAGCGCGCTGGAACATCACCCCGGCAACCAGTGCAACAGGCATGGCAACGATGGGCACGGCCACCACCCAGCCGCCGATAAGGAAAATGACGAGCAGAAAAAAGATCGCAAACGGCACGTCGGCAATAACAAATAGCGAGGTCGAAGCCAGCACCCCGCGCACCATTTCAAAACCCTTGATCTGCGAAGCCAGCGTGCCAACCGAGGCCGGGCGCGCTTCCATGCGTATGCCAAGCATACGATTAAAAAACCATTCTGATAATTTATGATCGACCCCATTGCAAGTGTGATCCACCGTGCGGC
>JBEBGP010000257.1:0-2922 GCA_040081045.1 Candidatus Nitrotoga sp. | reverse complement strand
ATGTAACAGAAAGGATTTGTTTGTCTGTTACTGAAGCTGGCGCAGTTATATTGTCTGGTAAGGAATCTGCGGTATCCGGCCGGGCAATATCTGGCCGGGTTATATCTGATTGAGCTATATTCGGTTGAGTTATATCCGGGCGGGCTATGGATGAACCAAGGCGGAGAGTGGTGTTGGGTGCGGTGGGATCAATTTTTGATGTACTGCGACTGCCCGCAGAGGGGGTTGTCGATCCCTGTGCTGCTTCACGGATTTCCAGAGGGAGTTGCAGAAGCGCGACAGTCAACGTGTTTACCGGATCGGTTGGTATATTGGTGGCAATGGTATCCTGATCCCGCGTATTTTTTGCCGCATGGTTCGTACTATTGTCCGTTGCACCGGCATCAAGGGCGGGCGGGTCTTCCACGAGCCTGTTTAAACAGGCAGTCTTGTCGATTTGTCGTGCCAGCAGTGCCACAAAAGGCTCAATTAATGTGCCCGTTGTACGGGTATCCACCGAACCGTTTGATTGCAGTGTGTTTGCACTGTCGGGCAGCTGAGAACTGTTGCCGGTAATTGCCAGGTTTGTCATCGCGTCTTTCTTATATCCGTATCGTGGCCGGACTGATCTTCGGTGTTGTTTATCTGATAAGGAGTCAGTCTGCCGCTATGTTCATCCAGAGTCTTTTGTTCGGCCAGGTTGGCAGCCTTTTTTTGTTCCTTGAAATGCCGTTGTTGCAGCGTATCAAACGACTTCAGCTTGCGCTGTGTGATATTAAATTCGCTACGGCCTGCCTGTGCCGACATTCTGCTTTGCTCGACAGCCTTGACTTGCTGGCTGATTGCCTCATCGAGCTTGTTGATAAATTGTTGAAAATTGGAAAGTTCGGCCTGATCCATGCCGCTCCGCGAAGCATCCTGCAAGCGGGTTTGATAGTCCCTGCGATACCCCAGCAGGATATCGAGTTTCTGCTGCGCACTCTGTTGCTGTCTGTTCAACTGGCCAAGATTGCGCGTCGCAGAATCATTTTTGTGCTGTGCCAGATTCATTATGGGCTGCAAAGAAAATGATTTGTTCATTGCCGGTACTCCTTATGGTGTTTCACTGAAAGTATGTTTCAATTCCCAATTTAATTTACCAAGCCTTCAATTTGGCTCCCTCATCCCAACCCTTCCCCCGAAGGGGGAAGGACTTTGCATCCCTCTCCCTCAGGGAGAGGGATAGAGGGTGAGGGAACACTATGGCATTGTTAAATTAGAAATGGAATTATTCTATTGACACTTAAAAAGTGCGTTAACAATCCACTACCAATGGATAATAGATCGAACACGATCAGGCGATTTCGGAAACGTTACTCACACGTTTTTATGTAGCTCGAACGAAATGGCTTTGCTCAAATTCCCAAGCATGGCGAACAATCGTCTCAAGGTCGTTATATTGCGGAGACCATCTCAATGTTTTTCGTGCAAGTGTTGCGTCCGCAACGAGAATTGCCGGGTCACCAGGGCGACGTTCTACATAATCAATCGGTAGAGACTTCCCGGTAACGCTTTCGACGGCACTGATTACCTGGGCAACCGAAAATCCATTCCCATTACCCAAATTGAAACGCCCCGAACGGTTATTATCACGCAAGTAGCCCAAAGCCGCTATGTGGGCATCACATAAATCCATTACATGAATGTAATCTCGAATGCATGTCCCGTCAGGGGTCGGGTAATCCGTTCCGAAAACGGAAGCTCGCTTACGTCTGCCGGACGCTACTTGCAGCAAGATTGGAATGAGATGCGTCTCCGGCTCGTGCCTCTCGCCGATCTGACCATCGGGGTCGGCACCGGCTGCATTAAAGTAGCGCAAGCAAACTGATTTCAATCCGTATGCGTGGTCATAGTCTTCCAGTATCTGCTCCACCATCCATTTGCTGCGCCCATAGGGATTGATCGGAAATTTTGGATGCGCCTCATCAATGGGTGTGTAGCCGGGTTCGCCAAATATTGCCGCAGTTGATGAGAATATAAATTGCTTCACCCCGGCCGCATTCATTGCATTCAATAAATTTTGTGTGTTGGTGAGGTTGTTTTGATAATAGATGTCCGGTTTCTTGACCGATTCACCCACCTGAATATAGGAGGCAAAGTGCATGACAGCATCAAATTTATGTTCGGAAAAAATATTATCCAGCAATGTTCGATTTCCAACATCCCCGCGTATAAAATTCCCACCCAGCACGGCATCCCGATATCCCGTTGAAAGATCATCCAGAATGGTTAAGGTGTGTTTGGCTGCGAGAAGTCGCTTCACCATGTGAGAGCCGATGTAGCCTGCACCGCCGATTATTAATAAATTCATGGATGGTTTTTGCATATTTTTGGGACAGTGCGATTGTTGAATGTATTATTGCATCAGGTGCAAGTTTTGCGCAGTAGCCTGTAAAAGGGTCTTAAGTTGTTGTGCACCAGACTCCCATGACCAATCTACAGCTTGACCAGAATCAGAGTCTGGCAAAGAGCACTTGACATGTACTTGCTCCAGTGCCTTCCAAATTCCCTCCCGCGTTGGCGAGTGATAAAGGGCAAAGTTTCCACCGGCCTCCCTCATGGCAGGCACGTCCGAACATACTACAGGTGTCCCACATTTTCGTGCTTCCAGAATCGGCATTCCAAAACCCTCGTATCGTGAAGGCATATAAAAAACATCGGCACCCGAATACAATGCGGGTAAATCTTCTTGATCTATATACCCCAAGCGTTTTACTGAACCAATTGCTTCTGCACTACCAAGAACGCGCAAAATATCCCTGTCGTTCCATCCCTTACCGCCGATAACGACAAGTTGCGGCATAACCGTGTCCGTCATGTGACCCGCCCGAAAATCGAGGTAGGTTTCTACAAAAAGACGCACATTCTTCCGTGGCTCAAGCGTTCCAACTATCAGACCATAGT
>JBEBGP010000236.1:0-11000 GCA_040081045.1 Candidatus Nitrotoga sp. | reverse complement strand
GGTACGCCGTGGTTGTAATGGGCTAATAACAAAGTCAGGCAATTTGCTACTCAATAAATTGAGTGCAAAGTTGACACAGCCCAAACAACACACGCTGGCTGCGTTGCAGACCAAATTGTAATGATCGCAAGGCGCATCCCGAAGGCCAGGGGTTATTCTCCCTGGCGAGGGGTGCAACACAGCGAGCGCGCAATTTGGTCGCAAACCATACGGGACATGGTTGTACGGGCGGTCTGCGTTGTCGCAAGACTAGCCAAGGGAACGACCCTTGGCGTCACCTTGCTCCGTGCATTCCATCCCGCAAAGCCGATTTCGCGGCCATGTGGGGTTAAATCAGTGCTTCCCTAAGATCAACTGTAAATCAGGTAAAACATTAATGGCCTTAACTACTGCTGCAACGCCCGTGCCGTTAAGCGTATTCATCGTGGATGATGAGCAGCCGGCACGTAATCGACTCAAGGAATTGCTGGGTGACTGCGCTCAACAATTACCCTTGCGGTTGCTGGGCGAAGCCGGTAACGGGCATGAGGCACTCGATCAATTATCCGCCATGCCGGCCGATGTGGTGTTGGTGGATATTCGTATGCCCAAAATGGATGGTATCGAACTGGCGCAACACCTCAATAAACTGCCGCGTCCGCCCATCATTATCTTTACAACGGCGTATGACACTTACGCGATCAAGGCATTTGAGTTGCATGCCATCGACTATCTGCTAAAGCCCGTGCGCCAGCAACGCTTGCTGGATGCGTTGTTGCGCGTGCGTACCGCTGCGAGAATGAAAAATGAGGTGCTGCAAAAAGTCAGCATGCAAACACGCAAGAATTTTTCCATACAGGAACGCGGTAAAATTCATCTCATTCCGGTCGAACAAGTTTTATACCTGCGCGCAGAATTAAAATATATTACCGTGCGCACGCCAGAGCGCGAATACCTGATCGAAGAATCCCTCAGCGCGCTGGAGCAGGAATTCGCGGAAACATTTATACGCATCCACCGCAACTGCCTGGTGGCGAAAAAAGAAATCGAAGGGTTTGAAAAGCGGACTGACGAAAACACCAGTGAAACCCATTGGACAGTTAAGCTTAAAGGCATTGAAGAACGTATACCTATCAGCCGCCGACAACAGCATATCGTCAAGGAAATGTAGCCAAGCCGCTTGATTTGACTATCCCCACCGCGCATAATCTGCATCAGCCGGTTCAGCGTGAAACGGTCTGTTGCATAAACTACTTAACAAGGAGAATGAAAATGGGAAAATTTAAATCCGGGTTAGCAGGAGCGGTCTTATTGGCCAGTGTTTCAGGATCAGCATGGGCTGCCGAGGTGGGAGGATTTTACGGTGCGGTAGATGTGGGGATGTCCACACTACATGGTTTTTGTGACGCCGCAACAGCCGTAGGTATTACGGCGTCTTGTGATGAGTCCGATGTCGGATTTCGGGGCGCGGTAGGGTATCAAGTGACGCCTAACTGGGCAGTGGAAGCCGGTTATGGCAGCTATGGAACCGCTACGGCCTCAGGGGGTGGACGGACGCTCGAAGGAGAGGTTACCAGCTTTCAAATTTCTGCTGTAGGATCTTACCTCGTTGCCGATGCTTTCTCAGTAACAGGCAAGCTTGGTTTGGCAATGGTCACACAAGAAGCAACTGCCACCTTGGGTGGCGTATCTACCTCAGCAAAAGATGATGGCACAGATGCAGTTTTGGGCGTAGGCATACTCTATAACATCAATCAGTCGGTTGGCATACGCGCACAATGGGAAACCATAACGAGTGACGACGCTACAGATTTACTGTCAGCCGGTGTGGTTTTCAATTTCTGATTTGCTATTTGATGTCGTGTTGAAAAAAACCTGCCCGGGATAATTTTTCTGGTGGCGGCTTTTTTTGTGTCCCGGATTTGCAGTAGTGGTTAATTAATGAAAATGTCGCGAGCGTAAGCAGGAATTAGCAGAAACATTTATCCGTATCCACCGCAACTGCCTGGTGGCGAAAAAAGAAATCGAAGGGTTTGAAAAGCGGACTGACGAAAACACCAGTGAAACCCATTGGACAGTTAAGCTTAAAGGCATTGAAGAACGTATGCCTATCAGCCGCCGACAACAGCATATCGTCAAGGAAATGTAGCCAAGCCGCTTGATTTGACTATCCCCACCGCGCATAATCTGCATCAGCTGGTTCAGCGTGAAACGGTCTGTTGCATAAACTACTTAACAAGGAGAATGAAAATGGGAAAATTTAAATCCGGGTTGGCGGCAGCGGTGTTATTGGTCAGTGTTTCAGGATCAGCATGGGCTACTGAGGTGGGGCAATTTTACGGCGCGGTTGATGTGGGACAGGGAACACTCAAAGATTCTTGTGGCGGTGAACTACCTGGGGAAACTTGTGACGACACTGATGTCGCATTTCGTGGCGCATTGGGGTATCAGGCACATCCCAATGTAGCGGCAGAGGTTAGCTTTGCTCAATATGGAAAAACTAAATTTAATTCCCCAGGGGTTGGAAACGTCGAAGCGAAGGCCTCGGGATTCCAACTTGCGGCAATTGGTTCCTATCCTGTAGCAG
Source organism: Candidatus Nitrotoga sp. (assembly GCA_040081045.1). GTDB lineage: Bacteria > Pseudomonadota > Gammaproteobacteria > Burkholderiales > Gallionellaceae > Nitrotoga. The sequence continues at coordinate 8,434 of JBEBGP010000236.1, read as the reverse complement.
ACGCTTTCTCGGTCACTGGTAAGCTGGGGTTAGCAATAACCAAAGGTGAGATAGAAGTAAATGTAATCGGATTCGGATCTGCTTCTTTTGATGACAGCACTACATCATTAGTTTGGGGGATAGGCGGACTCTACAATATCAACCAGTCTATCGCTGTACGGGCACAATACGAGAGCATCGATAAAGTCAGCTTTGACAGCACCGATCCAACAGCTGAAGGTGATGTGAATGTTTTATCAGCAGGTGTGATTTTTGGTTTCTAATTTATTGCTTGTGTTGCCCTGAAATAAAGCCCATCTTACATTACTTTTTTGGGGCGGGATGATTTGTGTCCCCGATTTGCGGTAGTGGTTAATTAATAAAAACGTCGCGAGCGTAAGCAGAACAAGGCGCGAGAGGATGAGGAAGCGGAATGTACTTGTTGTACATGAGCATTCCAAGTTCTTGAGCAACGCCGTTATGCCGAGCGCAGCCGTTTTCACCCGCTGTTGCGCAGGCCGGCAGCGATGCCGTTAATCGTCAAATGCAACGCCCGCTTGACCAGCTCATCCGTCTCCCCCGTGCGATGCCGGTGCAGCAGTGAGACCTGCAAATGATTCAGCGGATCAATGTATGGAATGCGGGTCGCCAGACTGCGTGCCAATGTGGGGTTGTCAATGAGCAGGGTGGTCGAACCATTGATGGCGAACAGCATGTCTATGGTGCGTTGCCATTCGGCTTTAATTTCACCAAATATCTTGTGGCGCAATGGTTCATCCGGTACCAGCTCGGCATAGCGCGAGGCGATGCCCATGTCGGTTTTGGATAGCACCATGTCCATGTTGGACAGCAGGCCGCGAAAAAATGCCCAGTCTTTGTTCATCGTTTGCAGTTGTGCCAGACCTGCTTCGCCTTCATGCTCGATAAACCGGGCAACTGCACTGCCGAAGCCGTACCAGCCGGGCAAAATGGCGCGGTTCAGGCTCCAGCTAAATACCCACGGAATAGCGCGCAGGTCTTCAATTCTGCCCGAGTTTTTGCGCGCTGAAGGACGGCTGCCTATATTAAGTTCGGCGATTTCCTGTATGGGTGTGGAAGCGAAAAAATAATCGGTAAAGCCCGGTGTTTCATATACCAACTTACGATAGGCGGCGTAGGCATCCAGACTGAGCTTTTCCATGATTCTGTAAAAATCCGGCATGGCACGGTCATCGCCATGATCATGTACCAAGGTGGCTTCCATAGTCGCTGCCAGTAAAATTTCCAGATTGCGCCGACCAATTTCCGGATTGGAATATTTGCTGGCGATCACTTCACCCTGTTCGGTGATACGAATTTGCGCGTTTACGCTGCCCGGCGGCTGCGCCAGAATAGCCTGATAGCTGGGGCCGCCGCCACGACCAACCGTGCCACCACGACCATGGAATAGCCGCAATTCCACCCCGTGCTTTTTAAATATTTCTGCCAGTGCCACTTCGGCTTTATACAACTCCCAGTTGGCTGTGAGGTAGCCGCCATCCTTGTTGCTGTCGGAATAGCCGAGCATGACCTCCTGCGTGTTGCCGCGACTTTGCAATAATTGCCGATAATAGGATATGGAAAATAATTCATTCATGATGCCGCCACAGGCGCGCAAATCGTCTATGGTTTCAAATAACGGGACAATGTTGACGTGTAGTTTGCTATTTCCTTGGGGATCATTTTCTAGCAAGTTGCTTTGCTGCAACATCAACGCGACTTCCAGTATGTCGCTCGCCGAATCAGTCTTGGAAATAATCGTATTGGGCAGGGCAGCAGACCCGAAACGTTGATGAATTTCAGCCGCTGTCAGCATGATGTGCAGCTCACCTTGCACGAGGGGTGAAAAATTATCCAGATTTACCGGCTGTTTTTTCTGGGGTGTTTTTTTGCCGGCTCTATTTTTTTCAATCGGGTGGTTGTCCAGCAGAGATTTATTTTCAAGCAAAGCTGCCAATAACCATGCTCTGCGCCCGGCTTCGTCTTGTTCGGTATAGCCGGGTTTGTCCGCGCCCAGCGCAAAAAGCTCGCTTACAACCTGCTCATGCACCGCGCTGTGTTGGCGCATATCCAGCGGAGCCAGATAAAAGCCAAACACTTCTGCAGCACGACGCAAATTGGCCAAGCGGCCACGCGCCAGAAATACCGCTTTGTGTTGATAAAGTGAATGGATGAGAATATCAAGATCACTGATGAATGCCTGCGCATTATCATATTTTTTCGCGGCAGGATTCACGGGGCGCAAGTGCTTAACATGCTGCCCCAAACCTTCTGCAGTAGTTACCAGTCTGGAATAAATGGTAATCAGGGCGCGGCGATACGGTTCATCATCGCGACTTACTTCCGTATCCAGTGATTCTGCAGCCAGCATTTCAAGTTCCGGGCTTACCTTGATCAGACGCGTAGTCAGACTCAAGCGGCTACCGAGCAAATGTGTTTCGGCCAAATAATATTCCAACACCAGCGAGGATTGGCGCGAAACAGCATCTTTCATCACCGTGTGTGTTACAAACGGATTTCCATCACGGTCGCCGCCTATCCAACTGCCAATTTGCAAAAAAGGGGGGATGTGCAACCGTTTGCCATAGCGCTTTTCCAATTGTTTTTCCAAATCCGCGTAAAGATTTGGAATTTCTGTCAGGAAGGTGTAGCGATAATATTCCAGGCCATTTTTAATTTCATCGCGCACCGTAAGTTTGGCTGTACGCAACATACGGGTGTGCCACAAAATGAGAATGAAGCGCCGCAGCATTTCTTCATTGTCTGCTAGTTCCTCGGGCGTGAGATCAATGCGATCACGCTCAGACATGAGTCTGGAAATGATGAGCTGACAATCCAGAATGCTTTTGCGGTGCACTTCCGTGGGGTGTGCGGTAAGCACCGGTGAAATCAGTGCCTTGTTAAAAAATGTCTGTAATTCTTCGAATTTGATGTGCTCATTCTCCACGCGTTCCAGCGCCAATTGCAAACTGCCCTCTTGCGGTGGCGAGCCTGCCTTGAGGTGCGCGCGACGGCGGCGATTATGATGCAGGTCTTCGGCAATGTTGGACAGTTGTGCAAAAAAACTGAATGCGCGTACGACCAACAATGTGTCTGCCGTGGATAATGCATCCAGCATTTTTTCCACATGGGCGCGATCACGTTCATCCTGTGTCTTGCGAAAGTGTACGGCGGCACGGCGAATATTTTCAACCAGGTCAAAAGTTTTGACCCCTTCTTGCTCGCGTAGCGTGTCACCGAGTATGCGTCCCAAAAGGCGAATATCTTCGCGTAAGGGGAGGTCTTTGCTGGATATGGTGGATGGCGGAGTGAGCAGGCTCATGATTTGCAAATTGCAGCGTTCTTAATAAATGACTTCAAATAAAAGGCTCACTTCTAAATATTAAAAATGGTATAAAAATACCCAGTTACAAACTACTCTATATGGCCGGCATTTCGGGTAGAAAACTTTTATTGACTCATGCTGGTATTCATTTTTACCTGTATGGTATTTGTTCCTTCGACCACAACCTTGGTTGTTAATAATAGAGGCTCGCATTGCCGCATGATAGAATACGGCGCGAATAGAGTCACAAAACTACCCAAATACAATAAGCTATCGGAGAAATCTTGTGTATCAGGCATCCAGGTCTTCACCAGCACCCGCCAAATTAATCATCGCCTCGCGCGAAAGCGCGCTGGCGATGTGGCAGGCGGAACATATCCGCGATCAATTGCGCGCATTATACCCGCAAACTGAAATCAGCATATTGGGCATGACCACACAAGGTGATCGTATTCTGGATGTGACTTTATCCAAAATCGGCGGCAAGGGTTTGTTTGTAAAGGAGCTGGAAACCGCTCTGGAAGAGCGTCGCGCCGATATAGCCGTGCATTCGCTAAAGGACGTACCAATGAATTTGCCGGCTGATTTTATGTTGGCCTGTATCACCCGGCGTGAAGATGCGCGGGATGCTTTTGTCTCCAATCATTTTGCAAATTTGGAAGCCTTGCCGTCTGGCAGTGTGGTTGGCACATCCAGCTTGCGCCGATCCAGTCAATTGCGCGCGCGCTTTCCTGATTTGGTAATTGAGTCGCTGCGCGGCAATGTGCAAACCCGTTTGCGCAAGCTGGATGAAGGTCAGTATGCGGCGATTATTTTGGCTGCGGCAGGCTTGAAGCGATTGGGTTTGGGTGATCGCATACGCGCGGTGTTACCGCCTGAAAGCAGTTTGCCTGCGGTGGGGCAAGGTGCGCTGGCGATTGAGTGCCTGGCAGGTCGCGCGGATTTAGCCGCGTTATTTGCACCTTTGCATCACGCTGACACCGCCGCGTGTGTGTTGGCGGAACGGGCGCTGAGTCGGGCTTTGGCGGGCAGTTGCCAGGTACCGCTGGGTGGCTACGCTGAAATGCACAACGGCCAATTACATTTGCGCGGCTTTGTTGCCAGCCCGGATGGGGAGCGCATGGTGCGTGCCGAGGCTCGCGGCATAGACCCGGAGACCGTTGGCAATACGGTGGCGCAGGCTTTGCGCGTTCAAGGGGCGGATGAAATTCTGGCGGCGCTGCAATAATTGCCTCAATGACCCTTTGTGATGCTAAAAGCCAAGCCCCTCTCCGGTCTAAAAATCGTCATCACGCGCCCGCGTGAGCAAGCGGATAATTTGGCGCAACGTATCACTCAGGCGGGCGGACAAGCGATATTATTTCCGCTGCTGGAAATTCATCCTGCTGCTGACACCGCAGCATTAAACCAACAACTTGCACGCCTGCAAGAATTTAATTTGGCCATTTTCATCAGCCCCAATGCTGTGCGGTATGGCATGGACGCGATATTAGAGTCTGTTGATAATCATGCGACGGGTGCGAACAGGGGGAATCGGGATGCAGTGCAAGGCGAGAGAGACGCGGTTTGGTCATTCCAAACAAGGAGCGAGCAACGCCGAAATGCGCCCGATTCTCCCGTTTCTGGAGGATTGCCGCCCGATGGAGCGCCTGCCGCGTTGTCGGGCTTGCCAAGGGATCGGCCATTGGCTGCGCCCTCCGCCTTGCATTCACCTCCATCGGGCGAGCAACGCATCTCGCCGGATAATTGTCAACAGACTCTAATAACAAACGATTCATCCCAAATATTAAGCAAGCTAAAAATTGCCGCGATGGGACCCGGTAGTGTGCAGGCTTTGCGTGAGTATGGCGTGCATGAAGTGATTGCGCCGCAGGAAAAATTTGATAGTGAAACGCTGCTGGCACGACCGGAGTTGCAAGCGGTAGCAGGTTGGAAAGTGATGATATTTCGCGGTGATGGCGGACGGGAATTGTTGGGTGAAACATTGAAGATGCGCGGTGCCGAGGTGACATATGCAACCTGCTATCAGCGCAGTAAACCAGCCGTGGATATGGGTAAATTATTGGCGGCGCGTCCCGATGCAGTCACTGTAACCAGCAGCGAAGCATTACATTATTTTTTTGAATTGCTGGATGCGCAGAGTAAAGAAATCGTGTTTTCGACCTCATTGTTTGTTCCGCACGAGCGCATTGCAAACGCTGCACGAAAATTAGGGTGGCAAATTGTTACTCTCACGCAGGGCGGGGATGAGGGGTTGTTGTCAGGCTTGCTTGCGTGGGCAAATAACCGCTAGCTTCGCAGATTTGTTAAGGAACCATTTAATTCCAATTCGCGTTAGAAAGGATAACAAGGCGGCAAGGATGAGGTGACGAAGACAGTACATTTGAGTACGGCTATAACCAACCACTAAGCAACCGTTTTTTGGTTGCTTAGTGGGATGGCTATAACCAATGACTTGCCCGGCGTTTTTTGCCGGGTTAGTCAGATGGCTAGTAGTTATATAAGTAGTTTCATCAGGAGCCGAAGACGATGCCAACCACGGCGCACTCCTTGCGGGTACACAGTTACCGTTTCTAACGCGAATTGGAATCAAGGCGCGAGCTTACGCTTTAATATATCGTTAAGCTGCGCAGGGTTTGCCTTGCCTTTACTGGCTTTCATGGCCAAGCCCACAAAAAATCCAAACACTTTGTCTTTGCCTGCCCGATATTCGGCAAGCTGCACCGGACTGGCGGCAATCACCTCATCCACGATTTTTTCCAGTGCGCCCACATCGGAGACTTGCTTGAGTCCTTTAGCTTCAATAATGGCATCGGCGTTACCCCCTTCGCTCCACAAAATTTTAAACACATCTTTTGCACCCGCGTTGGAAATTGTGCCATCTGCAATGCGTTGCAACATGCCACTTAACTGTTGCGGGGTGATCGGACACTGTGCGACATCACAACCATCACGATTGAGCGCAGCACTTACGTCGCCCATCAACCAGTTAGCACAGAGCTTGGCTTCTCCCGGCAGCGCTGCCATTACAGCCTCGAAAAAATCAGCCATTTCGCGGGAGGCAGTTAAAGCATTCGCGTCATATTCTGACAACCCCCAATCAGCGACGTAGCGTGCGCGTTTGAATGCCGGCAATTCTGGCAGGCTGGCCTTGATTTCCGCGATCCACTCTTCCGAAATGGCCAAGGGTAATAAATCCGGATCAGGAAAATAGCGATAGTCATGCGCATCTTCTTTGCTGCGCATAGCGCGGGTTTCAACCTTGTCGGAATCAAATAATACAGTCGCCTGCTGAATTTTTCCGCCGCTTTCCAAGGTGTCTATTTGCCATTGCGCCTCATATTCGATGGCTTGTTGCAAAAACTTAAATGAGTTCAAGTTTTTAATTTCACGGCGTGTACCGAGCGGCTCACCGGGGCGGCGCACCGACACATTCGCATCGCAGCGAAACGAGCCTTCCTGCATGTTGCCATCGCAAATATCAATCCAGCGTACGAGGCTATGCATAGCTTTAGCATACGCAACTGCCTCGGCAGCAGAACGCATATCCGGCTCGGACACAATTTCCAGTAAAGGCGTGCCCGCACGATTCAGATCAACCCCAGTCAAGCCATTGCCAGAAAAATCACGGAAGACCTCATGCAAAGATTTACCTGCATCTTCTTCGAGATGCGCGCGCGTAATGCGCACTACTTTTTCGTAAGGTTTTGCGCTGCCAGATAACGGCTCGACCTGTATGGTCAACGCGCCTTGCCCCACTACAGGCTGGTCGAATTGGCTGATCTGATACCCCTTGGGTAAATCAGGGTAGAAATAATTTTTACGCGCAAATACCGAGCGCGGTGCAATCGGCGCACCTACCGCTAAACCAAATTTAATCGCGCGCTCAACCGCACCTTTATTCAGCACTGGCAACACGCCTGGCAAAGCGATGTCCACCGCGCAAGCCTGTGAATTTGGCTCAGCACCAAATGCCGTGCTCGCCCCCGAAAATATTTTTGATTGCGTAGAAAGTTGGGTGTGAATTTCCAGCCCGATGACGATTTCCCAAGTCATGTCAAAGCCCCCGGTCATTTAAAATATTGGGGGGCATACGCGTATGCCAGTCTGTTGCTTGCTGGTAGCGATGTGCCACATTCAACATCTGCGCTTCAGAAAAATAATTGCCAATAATTTGCAAACCGATGGGTAATTTATTTTTGCCGAATCCTGCCGGAATAGACATGCCTGGCAAGCCCGCTAAGTTCACGGCGATAGTGTAAATATCGGACAAATACATTTGTACTGGGTCGTCGCCTTTTTCACCGAACTTGAATGCGGTGGACGGCGTAGTGGGTCCCATAATGACATCGCATTGCTTGAACGCATCTTCGAAATCTTGCGCGATTAAGCGACGAATTTTTTGCGCCTGCACGTAATAAGCATCGTAGTAGCCGTGTGATAAAACATAGGTGCCGATCATGATGCGGCGTTTCACTTCCGCGCCAAAACCTTGCGCACGCGATTTTTGATACATGTCGGTCAGGTCAGAATATTCCTTTGCACGATAGCCGTAGCGCACCCCATCAAAGCGCGACAGGTTGCTGGAAGCCTCTGCTGGTGCAATTACGTAATAAACCGGAATAGATAATTTTGAATTGGGCAGGCTGATATTAACTACCGTTGCGCCCAGCTTTTGATATTCAACTATTGCCGATGCAACGGCTTGTGCGACATCTTCGCTCAAGCCTTCGGCAAAAAATTCCTGGGGCAACCCTATGCGTAAACCGCTTAAAGGTTGGCTGCTGGAGGATTGCTTAGCATCTATATCACGCAAGTAATTTTCGGGGAGACGCTGCAAGCTGGTTGAATCACGCTCATCAAAACCCGCCATGGTGTTTAACATGAGCGCTAAATCTTCTGCGCTGCGCGCCATCGGCCCCGCTTGGTCAAGGCTGGAAGCGAAGGCAATCATACCGTAACGCGACACCACGCCATAGGTAGGCTTAATGCCACTGATGCCGCACAGCGCCACAGGTTGTCGAATAGAGCCGCCCGTGTCGGTGCCTGTGGCTGCCGCGCACAGTCGGGCTGCCACCGCCGCCGCCGAACCACCTGAGCTACCGCCAGGCA
>JBEBGP010000145.1:0-2937 GCA_040081045.1 Candidatus Nitrotoga sp. | reverse complement strand
CTGCATTAAAAAATGCACCCCACCGCGCAAATCCAGCCCCAGGTACATCGGCTGTGCATTCAGTTTTGACAACCATTGCGGCGAGCGTGAAAGCAGATTTAGCGCGACCACATAATCATCCCCCAGGCGCGCTTTCAGAATATCTTTGGCCTTAAGCTGGGTATCCTCATCCTTAAAACGTGCCTTGACGCTGGTCACGTCCAGCGAAATGATTTCAACATCCACACTCGCAGCCTTCAGTGCCTCCGTTACCCGCTGCAACAACACCGTGTCAGCATTGATGTTTGCGCGCAACGGCATCACCTGAACTGCAGGCGATTCGCCATAGAAGTTAGGTAAGGTATAGAGAAATCCCAACATAAAAACAATCAGGATAAGCAAGTATTTCCACAGTGAATAACGGTTCATTACAGCACCTTAAAGTCCAATTTTTATTGACGTATTCTCATTATAATTCCAGACAGCAATAGGGCCGAAAACGCAAAACTTAAAGAGTGTCAGATGTCAGTGGTATATCGGGCACAGCAAGGTACCTACGACAAAAGCAACAACGTATATTGTTGGGATTTTAGCCTCTTGCACTCGGCATACCTTATTACGGGCATAATGTTACCGGGTCTATTGCAATAGTGAATTAAACAGACTTGATGGTTCCCTTGGGCAACACCGTTTGTACCGCTGTTTTATGCATGATCATCGTCACACCATCGGCTACTTCCAAATTCACGTAGAGATCCCCTACCCGAGTGACCGTACCGATGATACCGCCTATGGTAGCAACCTCATCCCCTTTTTGCAGGCCATCCATCATCAACTTCTGTTCCTTGGTGCGTTTTTGTTGCGGCCGCAAAATCAAAAAGTAAAATAATAATAAAAGCGGCAGCATGAACATCAGACTCTCGACTATCCCGGCACTTTGAGCGGGTGCCGGATCTGCTGCCAGGGCGTGGCTGATGAATAAATCACTGACGGACATCGTATTTCCTTTCAAAGTTAAAAAATCAAGGCGGGCATTCTATCATGAAGGCTGACCCTAGCCATGGCAGCACAAGACAGAAACAATTGAATATAATTAAATGGTCGCTCGATCAAGTAGAAATCTTGTTTTAAACTCGGTTAATTTTCCGGCCGTGATTGCAGTGCGTATGCCTGCCATTAATTCCTGGTAATAAAATAAATTGTGGAGGGTGTTGAGGCGTGCACCAAGTATTTCATTGATGCGATACAGGTGATGCAGGTACGCGCGGCTGAAATTGCGGCAAGTGTAACATGCACATCGTTCGTCTAGCGGGCGCGTGTCCAGACGATATTGCGCGTTTTTAATTTTGATGTTACCGAAGCGGGTGAACAGCATGCCGTTACGCGCATTGCGTGTGGGCATGACGCAATCAAACATGTCGATACCCTGTTCGACCGCATCAACCAGGTCTTCTGGCGTACCTACACCCATTAAATATCGCGGTTTGTCAGCAGGTAATTGCGGCGCAGTGTGACGCAAAATTCGCAACATATCTTCTTTCGGTTCGCCGACCGATAAGCCACCAATCGCCAGACCATCAAAATTCATGCCGCTTAATTCAGCCAAGGATTCATCGCGTAAATGCTCAAACATCCCACCTTGCACGATTCCAAATAATGCATTCGAATTTCCCTCATGCGCTCTTTTTGAACGTGCTGCCCAGCGCAATGACAAACGCATGGAATCCGCCGTTACACTGGCATCCGCCGGAAAAGGTGTGCATTCATCGAATACCATGACAATGTCCGAATTCAGCACACGCTGAATATTCATGGATACCTCCGGCGATAAAAAGCAAGCATCCCCATTGACTGGTGATTGAAAGGTTACGCCTTCTTCGGTAATTTTACGTAATGCGCCTAAACTGAATACTTGAAAGCCGCCAGAGTCAGTAAGAATAGGGCCATCCCATCCTATGAAGTGATGCAGGCCACCGTGCACCTCAATTACTTCCATGCCGGGACGTAACCACAGGTGAAAAGTATTACCCAACACAATCTGCGCGCCGATTTCTTTTAGCTCGATGGGCGACATTGTCTTGATCGCACCATATGTGCCAACTGGCATAAACGCGGGGGTTTCAATCTGTCCGTGGGCAAGGGAAAGTGTGCCACGACGGGCGAAGCCATCGATAGTGTGCAGAGTAAATTCCATGTCTTATTGTTAAAGTACGTCCTGCTAATGCTTGCTACATTGGTAAACCGCCCAAGGGACGCGGCATAAGACAAACCTTTTACAAGCCCAGATTGACAAATGAGCAACGAGAGCCCTGATTTAATAAATTGATGTCTTTAGCCATTTAATGGCACGGCAAGGCTATTTTTGTGTCTTAACGATACTCATCGCTGCTGCCACCATACTCCCCATTTCAGCCAGATTGCCGGGTAAAATCAAAGTGCTTCCCTGCTTGGCCACATTGCCAAATGCCTCCACATATTTTTCGGCTACTTTTAGGTTCACCGCCTCCATCCCGCCTGGAGACTGAATGGCCGCTGCCACTTGCTGTATGGCCTGCGCAGTGGCCGTGGCAACTGCCATGATGGCCGCGGCTTCACCTTGTGCGTTGTTAATTACGGCCTGCTTTTCACCTTCAGAACGTTGAATAAATGCCTCGCGTTCACCTGTTGCGATGTTGATTTGCTCTTGCTTGCGTCCCTCGGAGGCGGCAATCAGAGCGCGTTTTTCCCGCTCAGCAGTAATTTGCGCCTGCATCGCGTGTAAAATTTCTTTGGGCGGCGTTAAATCTTTTATCTCGTAGCGCAATACTTTCACACCCCAACTGGTAGCCGCCTCATCCAGTGCTGCGACGACGGTCATGTTGATATGATCGCGTTCCTCAAAAGTCTTATCCAATTCCATTTTGCCAATGGCAGAGCGCAATGTTGTCTGCGCAAGTTGCGTAATGGCAACAATATAAT
>JBEBGP010000291.1:0-2938 GCA_040081045.1 Candidatus Nitrotoga sp. | reverse complement strand
TGCGGACATCACTGATCCGTCCAAAACGCGCTTCGTCCTGAAACATCAGCCGGAGCGGGCGAGGCGCGGCAAAAGCGGCTATCTCCGTTGCCAGCCGCTCGGGGAGTTTTTTCCACTCGTCTTGCGCTGCCGGGTTGGCTTTCGGGTGACTTTTGTCTGGCGCAAGCTTGCGCCAGCCGTGGCGGGACAGCATTAGATACAGCGTGGACAATCCCAGCGGTTTGCCCAATCTGGCTTCTACCAGCGGCTTCAAGGGGGGAACGATCACCACACCGCCTGTTGCCGCCCGGCACAGCACCTCGTCGAGTATCCGCGATTCTTGCTCCAGGCTGGCTTTGGCCCGATTGCGCAACTCTCGCTTGCTGCGTGCCACCTTCTTTTCTCCCCCCAATGCTCGAACAAACCCGGTGCGCATCGTGCAAGTGACACACACGGAGCGCCCGATTGCCAACGCCGTTTGTTCTATGCTCAACCCCAGCTCGAGGGGGAGCACAATTGCCTGAGCAGCCCGGAGTTCGTCTGCTGTTTTGGCTTTCTTCAGCAACTCTTTGGCTGTTTCCAACTGATCTGCACCACCCGGTTTTCGTGCCATTTATAGCCTCCTTAAAGAAGGACTATATTATTATTGTTTTTAACTGTAATTGGAATAACTACATTTTACGAAACGTTGGATTCTTTGAAATTCAGCTTATGTCACCTAGCCATGCGTAGTTTACTTCCTTTGAGCGCTCTTGCTCTGGCCAGTGACGCGAAATATCTAGGACAAGCGTCTTAAGCTGCCAATGTGTTTCTTGCAACAACGGTTCATACTCCGGCACACAATCTGGATCATCTATAAAGCGTTGAATTAACTCTTCTGGATCATGAGGATCAAAGCCAGCTTCTAAAAGCTCCAACCTTAGTCCGGCCAATCTGGCCTGCGCAAAATCATAAACCTCATTGCTGTGACCAGCGTCCGAATACTGACCAAAATCTTCGAGCAGTTTCGCAATCAGTCTAACCTGTGCAACGAGTGCATCAGTGTCGCAGGAATTCACTGTTACATCGGCATCACTGCCGTCCCGCAACACACTGAGGTGTCCAATCAACCCGCTGCCAAACTGTTTATAGTTTAGCTTGAGCATCCACTCCAGTTTCTTCCATTGATCTAAAGTTGCGCTAGGCTCTAGCGCCCTCGCTGAAACTTCAGCAATCGCAAGTATCTGTGCATATCGGCTTATTTTGTTACCGCGCAGACCTCGCGGATAACCTCTGCCATCCATCCGCTCATGATGATCAAGGACTGCATCTGCAATATATCTAGGCAGCTCCGGAAATTCGTGTAAAAATAAATAAGCCGTCAACGGATGCGCGTATAGATGCCGTCGTTCCTCTCGACTCATCACATGATGTGGATCAAGTAATACAGGATTGATATGGAGCATGCCCATATCATGGAACAACGCTGCAATTATCATATAGCCTTCTTCATCCAAGCTCATCCCATCACATCGGGCCAGATAAACACACATAATTAGAATTGATAGGCTACGCTGGTAGATATCGGGGTATTTTTCTCGTGCAACGGTCAATTTGAAGGTTAATGTTTTGGGAAGATGAATAGAAAGTATCCCCTTGCGCAAGGGAAATCCTTTGTCGATGATATCCACCATCCTTTCTAGTTTGGAATTTCCCAGGATTAGGTTTTGCGTGTCACGCCATATAGTTTCTGCATTGATCACTTGCTCGGATGACAGTGACAAGTCCAACGGTTTTAGCAACACATGATGCACCAAACGATCATAAAGTTTGCTTGTAATTGCCACACCAGATGCAACCAGCATGACCCCATTTTTCGAATAAATATCCTGACTAGTAACTATTTTGTGCGTATCGCCAAGTTCGGTGACCGCCCGTACATAATGCTCATCTCTTAATTCATTCATATTTTTAAATTTTTGCTGCTGATTATTTTGTTAAATACGAACAGAAGGTATAACTGAAAAAGGCAAAAACTATTGTGCAGTCTGACTGGCAGGGGTACCGGGAGACGGCACGCGGGTTGGATCACCACCATCTGCGCCAAGACCGTCAGATTGGCGAGTATTGGATGGTATTTCCGTTACGGGTGCAACCTGTGATTTATCCATAGTGCCGGATAGTGCGCCTGTAATGGTATCCTCAACCTCGGCCTCGTCCATTTCGGCCCCCAGTTTTACAATACCACCGTCATGCTGCGCCGCTTCTTCAGCTTTTTTGTTCATCACAACCAGACTGATACGACGATTGACCGGGCTCAGCGGATCCTCTTTGTTAAACAGGACCGCCGACGATAGCCCTACCACACGCACGATCTTCTCTTCCGCCATGCCGCCGAGGATCAACTCGCGGCGCGAAGCATTGGCCCGGTCTGCAGACAGTTCCCAATTGCTGTATCCGGCACCTTTTCCAAAATAGGCGGCTGCATCAGTATGTCCAGATAGGCTTATTTTGTTGGGTACCTCATTAAGTGACTTACCGATTTCATGCAGAATTTCTTTGGTGTAAGACTCCAATTTGGCGCTGCCTATCTTAAACATCGGTCGATTTTGCTCATCGACTATCTGGATACGCAATCCTTCGCTGGTGATATCGAGCAGAATCTGGTTTTTGAATTTATTCATGTTGATATTATTTTCAATTACCTTCTCAATACCGGATTTAAGCTCCTTGAGTTTTTCGATTTCCTTGAGACGTTCTAGACGCAAGAAGTCCTGCTGTACTGCCTTGAGATTGATGATTTTCTTTTCCGGGGGCAACTCGCCCTGTTTGACCTGACCCGCGCTCCGCGTCAGATCCTGGCCGCCACCTTTGACGACACTGGAACTGTCGCCACTGCCAGCGCCGCCAAACAAAGCAACGTGCAGCGGTGTATTGAAGTATTCGGCAATCCCGTTTAAATCGCCCTTGGCAGTTGAGC
>JBEBGP010000169.1:0-2948 GCA_040081045.1 Candidatus Nitrotoga sp. | reverse complement strand
GTAAAATTTTGCTCCCTCATCCCAACCCTTCTCCCGAGAGGAGAAGGGTTAAACATCCCTCTCCACTTGGGAGAGGGACAGAGGGCGAGGGAACGGTCTGGCATTGTTTAATTGAAAATAAAATGACGATACCAATTAGCTATTTAGATTCACAGGGTTACTGTAAAGTTATCAGCGCGTGTCCGGTCATTTCACCCGGTTGCGGCAAACCCATCATCGCCAGTAACGTCGGCGCAACATCTTGTAACGCGCCGGTAGCAGCCATTTTGGCGGAGCGACCCACATACAGAAATGGCACAGGATTCAAGGTGTGCGCGGTGTGCGCTTGTTTGGTTTCGCGGTCTATCATCTGTTCGGCATTGCCGTGGTCGGCGGTGATAATCACCTCACCACCCATCTCCTGCATGGCTTGCACCGCACGCCCGATACAGATGTCCAGTGCTTCGACCGCTTTTACCGCCGCCAGAATGCCGCTGTGGCCAACCATATCGCAGTTGGCATAATTGCAAATAATGGCCTGATATTGTCCGCTGCGTATCGCCGCCACCAGCTTATCGGTTAGCTCAAACGCATTCATCTCCGGCTCGAGATCATAAGTTGCGACCTTGGGCGAGGGCACCATGATGCGATCTTCCCCGGCAAACGGCTGCTCCTCCCCGCCGTTAAAAAAATAAGTAACGTGCGCGTATTTTTCTGTTTCTGCGATGCGTAATTGTTTCAGCCCCAGCCTGGAAATATATTCGCCAAAACAATTTTGAATACTGGTGGGAGCAAACGCGGCAGGCACATCAAACTCATCACCATAGCTGCTTAAGGTCACGAAACTCGCCAGCTTGGGGTAGTGTTTGCGCGGGAAATGATTAAAGGCCGGATCAGTCAGCGTGCGGGTCAGTTGCCGCGCGCGGTCGGCGCGGAAATTCATAAACACGACCGCGTCGCCATCCTGCATGGTGGCGGCTGGCTGGCCGGCAGGGTGGATGCTGGTAGCCTGCACAAATTCATCATTCTCGCCGCGCGCATACGCTTGCTGCAAAGCGGTCAGCGCGTCCGGCGCGCTATATGTTGCATGCCCCAGTGTCAGCAAATCATAAGCGGCTTCCACCCGTTCCCAGCGATTGTCTCTATCCATCGCAAAATAACGCCCCGCAATCGAAGCAATGCGCCCCACCCCCAGCGCGGTACATTTATCCTGCAAGCGTTGCAGCGAATCCGCCGCACTGCGCGGCGGTGTATCGCGGCCATCCAGAAAAGCGTGGAGATTTATTTTTTTCAAACCGGCATCCGCTGCCAGTTGCAACATGGCGTGGATGTGAGTTTCATGGCTATGCACGCCGCCGGGAGAAAGCAGCCCCATGATATGCAGGGTCGAACCATTTTTTTTGACCTTTGCCACCGCCTGCGTCAATGCTGGATTGGTGAAAAAACTACCATCCTCAATCGCCACATCCACCCGTGTTAATTCCTGATAAATCACCCGACCCGCGCCGATATTCAAATGCCCGACCTCGGAATTGCCCATCTGTTCATGTGGCAAGCCTACCGACAATTCGGAAGCCTCAATCAGGGTATGCGGATAATCGCGCCAGAGCTTATCCCAATTGGGTTTGTGCGCCAGGGCAATCGCGTTATGGTCGGGGTCTTTGCGATAGCCAAAGCCATCTAGGATGATCAGAAGGACAGGGGTGATCTTTGCGTTGGTGTTCATCATTAAATTATTTTTGGGGCAGGCCGGGATGTAAACCCCACCATTTTAACTTATTTGGAGGGGGCGTATTAAGCCTGGCTTTCGCAGGGATTAAATTTCCTTGCCAAAGCACTGGAAAAGTGGAACAAGAAGAACTTCGGATGGTGTAGCTCTTGCAGAAAATTAAACTCCTTCCCCCTTGTGGAGGGAAGGAGGGGATGGGGAAAGCCGCCAGTGTTTAAATGACAGTGATGTTGGCGCTGGTCAATTGCGCGTTAGCGGTGATAATGCTCAATAGCGTTAATTCACCCGTATCGACGGTGTTATTGGTGTTAGCCGCTGTAAACAGATACAAGCCTGACAAGTTGCTGGTGTCATCGCTGACGAGGAATATAGCTTTGTCGCCTGCAACGACGGCAGTAGTTCGAAACGTGTCAGAACCACCCACCGTAGGATCCAGATCAAATGCACCCCCCGCGCCCAAGAGCTTGGTAACATCGGCAAAGTCTGCCGAAGCATTTAAGTTCGTTACCTGAAGAGTGAAAATATCATTTACACCCAAATCGACACGCGCATCCGCACCAAGATCAGCTACATTACCCAGCAAATTATCAACCAACTCAGTACCAGGCGTTGGAGCTGTTAAGCTAGTACGCAAAGCTCCCCCGATATCAATGGTGTCGTTGGCAACTACAAAATTAATGACGCTGTCTGCCCCCGCAATCGTGATTGCTCCCGACGCATTGCCATCGGTGGCGCTGGCGTAAATCACATGATCTGCGTCTATTGCCACACCTTCCAGCAAGTTGATTCCATCCGCACCCGCACCACCCGTGATTAAATCCACTCCTGCGCCACCCTCAATGCTATCTGCGCCATTCCCTCCTAAAAGTTCATCATTGCCCGCCATGCCCTTGATGGTGTCTGCTCCTGTGCCGCCATTGATAGCATCATTAAAGGCAGAGCCTGTGAGGATGGTTAAAGCAGGAGCGGCGGTGTTGTTAATGGTGTAGCCATTGACCCCTCCTGCCTGCGACATATCCACATCAAACCCTGCACTGTTTAAGGTGACCGCACCTGCATTGGTTGTGGCTATCGTGGCGGTAAAGGCTGCGGTAATTGTGGCATTGGCGGTTGCAAGCGCGCTCACATTAAGAATATCTGCTGCAATCTCAATACCATTCAAGTCGGTGATGGTGTCTGTGCCGGCATCTACATTGAATGTGTCTACTTCTGTGCCGCCTGTGAAGGTGTCATCGCCATT
>JBEBGP010000356.1:0-2952 GCA_040081045.1 Candidatus Nitrotoga sp. | reverse complement strand
GCGCAATACGCTTTTTCCAATAATGGCAATCTTGCCTCGGTTGTGTTGGTAGTTTCTGAAAATGGCATCTTGCCGGGTCATGCGGTCAGCGTGAAGCGACGTGCTCAAACTTTAATGCGGAAACGGGGTATTCAGCTATATCAGGCGCAGGCTGTGGGTGTGCCAAATGGGCTGCGTCTCTCTACCGGAGAGCTACTGCAAGCCAACTGTATCATCGCGGCCACGGGTGCGCGTGCAGCTGCATGGTTAGGTCACACTGATCTGACGCGTGATGAACAAGGTTATATTTTGGTGGATGCGCAACACCGCAATGTGTCGCATCCCAATGTGTTTGCCGCCGGGGATATATGTTCGCGCATCGATGTTAAACTAACCCGCTCCGGGGTACATGCGGTTTTTGCCGGGTCGGTACTTGCCCATAATTTGCTCGCCAAATTGAACGGTCAACCGTTGCAACGCTATCGTCCGCGTAAAAAATCCTTGTACTTGCTGGCAACTGGCCCCCGCCATGCTATCGCCTCTTGGGGATGGTTCAGCGCACAAGGACATTGGGTATGGCTATGGAAGAACTGGATTGATCGTCGCTTTATGCGTAAGCATGGGGTGCGTGGCGAGATGGAAAAATGACACGATTTTTTCGTATCGCGCTATCGCGCCACATTGTCATTCGCGCACTCAAAATTTCGCTGGTGGTCGGGAGTGTTCTAAATTTAGTGAATCAGGGTGAAAGCCTATTGCATGGCGGTACAATCTCATGGCTACATTTGATATTGAATTATCTGGTACCGTACTGCGTAGCGAGTTACAGCGCGGCAAAAAATGAGATTGAATTAAGGGAATCCGATGAATGACAACCAAAGTAAAACATCCCCACAGCAGATGTCGAATCTGCTGGCTGATAACGAATTTTTGGATGATATACGTCAACAAATGCTCAGGTTTGCCACACTACAACTCAGAGACAGCCACTTAGCCGAAGATGCGGTGCAGGAAGCACTGATAGGCGCATTGAAAAATGCAGGCTCGTTTGGAGGGCGCGCAGCACTCAAGACTTGGATGTTCGCCATCCTGAAAAATAAGATTATCGATATTTTGCGATACAAACAGCGGGTGGTGAATGTCAGTAGCTTGCTGCACGGGCAAGATGAAAATGAAGACGAGGATTTATCTGAATTATTTGATAGCAAGGGATTCTGGCAGGTGGATGAGCGTCCTGTGGCATGGGGCAACCCTGAAGCATCCATGCGTGAATTGGACTTCTGGCGGGTATTTGAAGCGTGCTTGGATAATTTACCAGCCAAGCAAGCGCGGGTATTTATGATGCGTGAATTCGTCGAATTGGATGCAGAAGAAATTTGCGCTAATCTCGAATTGACTCTCAGTAATCTGCATGTCCTGTTGTATCGCTCACGTTTACGTTTGCGCGAATGTATTGAAAATAACTGGTATTTGAAAGGAGAAAGAAATGATGAATTGTCGTGAAGCCACGCGACTAATGTCGGAGTCGCAAGAGCGCAAGCTTTCGGTCTCGAACCAAATGTTATTGCAATTACATGTGATGATGTGCAGTGGCTGCCACAACTTCAAGCAGCAAATGGGCACGATCAGAACGAGGACGCGTGAATACGCAAAAAGAAAGGAATGAGCAGGACGAAAAAAATAGCCCTCGCTATCAACTGGTTTGCTGCGACTGCTCTTCCCAATGTAACGATTTGAAATCGAAAGAACTGTCCAGCAAGGGTTTGACGATAGAAAAATAGGGTGACACATCAAAATCGCGTGGTGTGAACAAGCTGTGATGGCGCAGACGATAGATTTCTTCGATACATCCAGGGCAGTCCGGGCTATCCGCACTGCGCTGTTCGACGATGGGCAGTATCGGATAGTGGAGAGACTGGAAAGCCTGAGTAATCAGGGTCGAGCAAATAGCACGGGTCGGATCACCACTTCCCAACGTCAGTAATCGACGGCGAAAGCGTGTGGGAATAGGCGGGGTCGGCAACAGATAACGCAACAAATCAAAAACATTACGCAAGTCATATTGCTGGCCGATGCGCGCGATGGCATAGGCCGCCACTTGGTGACACTCTTTCTCATTAAGCCCGGCAGGTCGGCAGATGCGGGTGTGCTGACCAACAAATTCTTCAATGCTGACACTGCGTACGCCTGCCACCATATCCGCCTCAACGAAGCAATGATTGGTACTTGACCCGGTGGTTTTTGCAATCTGGTCACCGACATACAGGGCTGCGTGCGACCAGGTTGATTGGGTGAGAAATTTGATTGCAGTACTGGAACGGCTGCCGCCTTCGACCAGCAGCACATCACCCACACGGAGAGTAGCCCGCAGGCGTTCCGGTGGCGTTGCGACCGCCGTGCCGTGAATATGCCGTTCCCGCGTGAGGAAACGCGCCAAACGCCCACCCATCCAATGTAGTGCCAGTCCCATATTTACTCCTTAGCCTACCTTTAGGTTGTATCAGCGTTCTTGCGCGCTCTGGAAAGATATTTTTCAGTATAACTTGCTGAGCTAATTGCCTGTAATCCTTCTGCATTCTAGGAATGTGCTAAAACATGTTCGATTTCAGCAAAACTTTTGGCCATACTGACGATTTCCAGTTGCAGGGAGGTCGCCTGTTCGATGCGTGTAGCGGAGAATATTCCGCGCACGATACTTTCCGGGCAATTTTCCGAATACCCTGTCACAACCAGATGTCGCCTCCCGGCAGCCTTGAAAGCGGCGATAACTTGGGAAATCTGTGCATTTTCAATATCCACATAATCGATTACCTCCCATTCGCTAATGGGAGCCATGACGTTTTTCACCAGCACATCCGATCGCGTGCAGGTCGTATGGTTGCAATCCATGGACTGTAGATAGAGCATGGGCTTCTCTCCCATGATGTCGTGCGATGTGACTAGGCCAGCTAGCCAGCCATCGTTGCCTAGGAC
>JBEBGP010000138.1:0-2953 GCA_040081045.1 Candidatus Nitrotoga sp. | reverse complement strand
CATTTATTTCGGGTAGCCACAGGCGGCGGCCATACACGGTTTCGACGTAGCCCTGTTGTTTGGCCTGTACCCGCGTGTTATCCATGTAATTTTTTACGCCGGGATAGCGGGCAAAGTAGCGGTCGATGTATTGCTTGGCGGCATCGCGTTCGATATTGAGTTGCGCGGCCAGACCAAACACCGACATGCCGTAGATCAAACCGAAATTGATCACCTTGGCATAGCGGCGTTGCTCGCTGCTGACGCTGTCCGGCGCGATGGCAAAAATTTCCGCAGCGGTGGCGCGATGTATATCTTCACCGTTGGCAAAGGCGCGCAACAAGCCCGCGTCGTCGGATAAATGCGCCATGATGCGCAGCTCAATTTGCGAATAATCTGCCGACACAAAATGGCTACCCGGCGGCGCGATGAAGGCTTCACGGATGCGGCGGCCTTCGGCGGTGCGGATGGGAATGTTTTGTAAATTCGGATCGTTGGAAGCCAGCCGCCCGGTGACTGCGGTGGCTTGCGAATAATTGGTATGCACGCGCCCCGTGCGACGGTTCACCATCAGTGGCAGCTTGTCGGTGTAGGTGGATTTCAGTTTTGCCATGCCGCGATATTCCAGCAAAATTTTGGGCAGCGGATAATCCAGGGCTAATTCCTGCAACACATCCTCGTCGGTGGAAGGCGTGCCGCCGGGCGTTTTTTTCTTGACCGGCAAACCGAGTTTGTCGAACAAAATTTCCTGGATTTGTTTGGGCGAATTCAAATTAAACGGTTGCCCTGCCGCTGCATGAGCCTGTGCTTCAATGGCCAATAATCGCTCGCCCAACTCGCGGCTTTGCACGCCCAACATAGTGCCATCCAACAACACGCCGTTACGTTCCATGACAAACAACACTTGCCGTGCGGGTAATTCTATTTCCCGGTAAACCGCATCCAGCTTGCCTTGCGCCTTGAGTTGCGGTGACAGGGTTTGATGCAGCTGCAGGGTGATGTCGGCATCTTCGGCAGCGTAGCGCGTGGCTGTGGCCAGATCGACCTGGCCGAAAGAAATTTGTTTGGCACCCTTGCCCACCACTTCGGCATAGCTGATGGTTTTAATGTTGAGATGCCGGTGCGCGAGATTATCCATGTCGTGCGGACGGTGGCTTTCCAGCACGTAAGATTGCAGCAGGGTGTCTTCTGCCACGCCCGCCAGATCAATACCGTGGTTAGCAAATATGTGTTGATCGTATTTCAGGTTTTGTCCGAGTTTTTTATGCTGCGGGCTTTCCAGCCAGGGGCGTAATTTTTGTAGCGCAAAATCCAGAGTGAGTTGCCCGGGCGCGCCCGGGTAGTGGTGCGCCAATGGCAGATACGCGGCATGGTGTGGTGTGATGGCAAACGAAATGCCGACCAGCTGTGCGTTCATCACATCCAGGCCGGTGGTTTCGGTATCGACACAGACCAGTTCAGCCTGCATCATTTTTTTCAACCAGCCATCCAGTTGCGCTTCGGTGGTGAGTGTTTCGTAATGGGCATTTGAGGTGTTGGATAATGCCTGCGCCGGTGCATCATGCTGTTCATTGCTACGCCTATTTTTTTCTGGCATATTTTTTTCGGGCATGTTTTTTTCCGGAGTGGGCGCGGGATATGCACTTTGTTCGGTGGAGTGGTTTTGCGTTGCCGTATTGTTCAGTTCGCGCAACCAGCTTTTAAATCCGCATCGCTCGTAAATATTTCGCAACTGCGCCGCATCGTGCGGCGGCGGTTGCAGCGCATCAAAATGCACGGACAATGCGACATCACATTTCACGGTGACCAGCTTGCGGCCTTGCGGCAACCACTCCAGTGCAGCGCGTAAATTTTGCCCGACTACGCCGCCGATTTCCTGCGCGTGCAGCATCACATTATCCAGGGAGCCGTATTGCTCCAGCCATTTCAGCGCGGTTTTCGGGCCGACTTTTGCCACGCCCGGCACGTTGTCTACGGTGTCGCCGATCAGGCTGAGGTAGTCCACGATTTGATCGGGACGCACGCCAAATTTGGCCAGCACGCCCGCTTCATCCAGCGTTTCGTCGGTCATGGTGTTGACTAATTTCACCCGGCTGTTGACCAGTTGCGTTAAATCTTTATCGCCTGTGGAAATAATACAGCACGTCCCGCCGTGTGCCGCTTGCTGTGCCAGTGTGCCTATGACATCGTCGGCCTCCACCCCATCAATCATCAGCACATTCCAACCGGAGGCGGCAATAGCCTGATGCAGGGGTTCGATTTGTGCGGCTAAATCAGCGGGCATGGGCGGGCGATGTGCTTTATATTGCGGATACCACTCGTCGCGAAAAGTTTTGCCTTTTGCGTCAAACACACACGCGTTATAATCCGCCGGGTAATGGACAATGGCGCGACGCAACATATTGAGCACACCATAAATTGCCCCAGTGGGCAAACCGTGCGGGCTGCGCAAATCGGGCAGCGCATGAAATGCGCGGTACAGGTAAGATGAGCCGTCAACCAATAAAAGCGTTTTGGGGGGGTGAATTGATATATCTACTTTTTTAAGCATCATTTGGGCGCATTATCATTTTGGTTTTTTTTCGGTTCGGCATTTCACACAGTTTTTACCATTTATTAAAGGTTCTTCAGGTATGAGCAAACAATCCCCAATTCACCCTTCAAAAACCGTTGAGACATGGAACGCCAAAGAGGCCTGGCGGATGTTCGGCATTATGTCAGAATTTGTGGCAGCCACTAATCGCCTTATGGAGATTCAGCCGGCAGTCAGCATTTTCGGCAGCGCACGCACCGCGCCCACGCACAAGTACTATAAAAAAACGGAAGAGATTGCACGCTTGTTGTCCGATGCCGGTTTCTCGGTTATTTCCGGCGGCGGCCCCGGCATCATGGAATCGGCCAACAAGGGTGCGTATTACGGCAAATCTCCCAGCGTCGGTTTGAATATTCAATTGCCGCACGAGCAACACAACAA
>JBEBGP010000213.1:0-2981 GCA_040081045.1 Candidatus Nitrotoga sp. | reverse complement strand
TGTAAATGGCGATCAAAAAGGGGTGCTGATGAAACTTAAGGATACGCATACACTGGACGGTTTGGCTGCTGGCAAACATGACATTTGCATCAAAATTGTAAACAAAGGGCATGCTCCCATAGGCGTCGAAAAATGCATTTCCGTGAGCGTAGAATAACGTGGCTATTCCGGTAGAGGGGTTAAGCTACGCTGTTATTCAGATCGTACACAATTTCGGTGCCACCGCTATCGTGGGTGGTGCCGTTTTCGCATTATTCCCTTCCGCACAGCCCGCACTCATACAACGTTCGCTTGCATGGTTAGTAGTATTAGGCTGGACAATTCAGGGATTGAGCGGCATGGTGTTTGGTGCGACCAGTTTCTATTTTTATGGAAAGCTTCCAGATATTCATGGTATTGCAACTGCTGCCCTCATCATCAAAGTGATCTGTGCGGCTGCAGGATTCAGCACAGCGGCTTTGTATCTGTTATATGGGAAAAATTGGTCGGTAGAAAAACGTCACACGGCATGGAAGCTATTAATTGCCCTCGGCGTAACAGCGTTAACTGCGGCTGCATTCCTACGCTGGCTGTCATAATTCAGGGTATCCCACACAAAGCATAAGGCTCGCAAAACTAACAGCGAGCCTCGTTGTGTTGCTTGATACATTGATAAAATTACTCGGCAGCTACTTCAACCGGCATTGCGTCCACCGGACGATCCATCAACTCAACTATGGCCATGGGTGCATTATCCCCTTTTCTGAATCCATACTTCAGGATACGCGAATAACCACCCTCGCGAGCCGCATAACGCGGGCCTAACTCATCGAACAGTTTACTGACCATTTCGCGATCACGTAAACGCGCAAATGCCAAGCGACGGTTGGCTAAATTGGGTGTTTTGCCCAATGTTAAAATCGGCTCGGCCACACGACGCAACTCTTTTGCCTTGGGTAACGTAGTTTTAATTACTTCATGACGGAATAGGGAAACGGTCATGTTGCGAAGCATGGCCAAACGATGGCTGCTGGTTCGATTGAGTTTTCTTAAGCCTGCACGATGCCGCATGATGATCCTCTTTCTTTATTTTTTCTTTAACCTAACCCGCTGCCCATAGTTACCTGCAGTGTGGGTTACTGCCAATTATAAATAATCTGACTGCCGGTTACTGATCTATTGGCTATTTGTCTACGGGTGCAAGCCAGTTTTCCAGCTTCATACCCAATGACAAGCCATGCTCAGCCAGCACCTGTTTAATTTCATTTAATGATTTACGACCCAAGTTGGGTGTACGCAACAAATCATTTTCCGTGTGCTGTATCAAATCTCCCACATAATGGATACTCTGCGCTTTAAGGCAGTTTGAAGAACGCGGAGTCAGCTCCAGATCATCAACCGGGCGCAACAGCATAGGATCAACCTTGGGTGCTTGCGGTTTCTCTTGCGGCATCGGCGTACCTTCCAGAGAAGCAAATACTGAGAACTGCTCTACCAATATACGTGCCGCATAACGTATGGCTTCTTCCGGATCAATTGCTCCATTAGTTTCAATGTCCATAATCAGCTTATCCAAATCAGTTCGCTGTTCAACACGCGCACTCTCTACTGCATAGCTCACTCGACGCACAGGACTAAATGAGGCATCCAAGGCGATATAACCTACCGAACGTGTGCTGCCATGTGTTTGCCGCGATACTGAGGAAACGTAACCACGCCCCTGCTCAACCTTAATCTCCATATCCAACTTGCCACCCGCTGTCAGATGGGCGATCACATGATCAGGATTAATAACCTCTGTGCTGGATCCAATGACGATATCCCCTGCAGTTACAACTCCCGCACCTTCTTTTTTCAAAGTCAGCGTGACATCGGTTGCACCGTGCAATTTCAATACCAAACCTTTGAGGTTGAGCAAAATCTCAACGACATCTTCCTGTACACCATCAATAGACGAGTACTCGTGCAAAACACCCGCGATTTTGACTTCGGTTGGCGCATAGCCCTTCATTGAAGAGAGCAGAATACGGCGCAACGCATTACCCAGGGTATGCCCGTAGCCGCGCTCAAACGGCTCCATCACAACTTTGGCATGGGTGCGTGAAATCCTTTGCACATCAATAATGCGGGGTTTCAAAAAATCATTCTTTTGCATATTTGGCTCCGCGTTAATTACTTGGAATACAATTCAACAATCAGATGCTCATTAATTGAGGCGGGCAGCTCTGAACGCTGCGGCCTGGCTTTATAAGTGCCTCTCATCGCTTTGGTATCAACTTCCAACCACTCCGGAAATCCACGCTGTTCTGCTGCCTGCAAAGATGCCTTCACTCGCAATTGCGCCTGTGCACCTTCTACCACCTCTACTATATCGCCTGGGCTTACCTGGTAGGAGGGGATATTAACCCGCTTGCCGTTAACTAAAATTGCGTTATGCCGCACAACCTGACGCGCTTCGGAGCGGGATGAACCAAAACCCATACGATAGGCGACATTGTCAAGACGCGACTCCAAAATTTGCAGCAAGTTTTCACCAGTGATGCCGCGCTGAATCTCGGCAGACCGATAAGTCAAACGGAACTGTCCTTCCAGGATGCCATAAATACGGCGTACTTTTTGCTTTTCACGCAGCTGCCCACCGTAATCTGACATACGGGTATTTTTCTTCTGTCCATGCTGACCAGGAGGGTAAGCGCGACGCTCAATCCCGCATTTATCGGTGAAACACTTTTCACCTTTCAGAAAAAGCTTTTCCCCCTCGCGGCGGCACTGACGACACTTTGGATCTGTATTTCTAGCCAAGACTCACTCCCAATTTATATACGACGCTTTTTCGGCGGGCGGCAACCATTATGTGGCACCGGCGTAATATCCGAAATACTGGTAATTTTAAAGCCTGCCGTGTTCAAAGCGCGAACCGCAGACTCCCGTCCCGGCCCCGGCCCCTTGATGCGAACTTCTAAATTTTTTACACCACACTCATGCGCTGCTTTGCTCACAGT
>JBEBGP010000238.1:0-2990 GCA_040081045.1 Candidatus Nitrotoga sp. | reverse complement strand
ATTCAGGGGTAAGCAATAATGGTCAGTGCTAAAAAATCAAAGATGACTGGACGGCTTAAAGTTACGCAGATCAAGAGCGTAATAGGCACCAAAGAATCACATCGCGCATGTGTGCGCGGTTTAGGCTTGCGTCGCATTAATCATACGGTGGATGTAGAAGATACACCGGCAGTGAGGGGCATGATTAACAAAGTATTTTATTTAGTAAAGTGCGAGGTTTAAATGCAACTCAATCAAATTAAACCAGCGGCAGGTTCCACCCATTACAAACGGCGTGTCGGTAGAGGCATCGGGTGTGGTCTTGGTAAAACCTGCGGTCGCGGACATAAAGGCCAGAAATCGCGCTCCGGCGGATTTCACAAGGTAGGCTTTGAAGGCGGCCAGATGCCTTTGCAACGTCGTTTGCCCAAGCGTGGCTTTGTATCATTGACGCGCAATGATAATGCTCAGGTTCGTTTGTCAGATTTGGAAGCGTTGCCAGTTGGCGTGATTGATCTGTTGGTGCTCAAGCAAGCGGGGCTCGTGCCTCCAGCAACCTTGTCGGCTAAAGTTATTTTGGCGGGGGAAATAGTTCGTCCCGTTAAGCTGCAGGGTCTTGGGTTGACCAAGGGCGCGCGCGCTGCTATTGAAGCGGTTGGCGGTAGCATCTCGGAATAGGGTGAGCCTTTTGAATGATGCAGTAAAAAAGGGGGCGAACAAAGGAAAATATGGTGACCTCGGCAGCCGCTTATGGTTTCTGTTGGGCGCGCTGATTGTATATCGGATAGGGGCACATATCCCTGTACCCGGTATTAATCCTGAAGTACTAGCCGAGTTATTTGACTCGCAAAAAGGCGGCATCCTGGGAATGTTTAATATGTTTTCCGGCGGTGCGCTATCACGCTTCACGATATTAGCGCTGGGTATTATGCCGTACATTTCTGCTTCCATCATCATGCAGCTAGCTACTCATGCAGTGCCACATTTGGAGATGTTAAAAAAAGAAGGTGATGCGGGTCGCAGAAAAATAGCCCAATACACACGCTATGGTACATTGATTCTGGCCGTATTTCAGGCGCTGGCGATGGCCGTTGCATTGCAGGCGCAGAAGGATTTGGTTTTAAATCCGGGGGTCATGTTTCAGGTAACGACCGTAGTAACTTTGGTTTCTGGCACTATGTTTCTGATGTGGTTGGGCGAGCAGATTACAGAGCGCGGGTTGGGTAACGGTATTTCGTTAATTATTTTTGCAGGTATTGCAGCCGGATTACCGAGTGCAATCGGCAGTACTTTGGAGCTGGCGCGTACAGGTGCGTTCTCAATTCCGCTTGTGTTGCTGCTGTTCTTTGGTGCAATTGGTATCACGGCATTGGTCGTATTTGTGGAGCGCGGACAACGCAAGATATTGGTCAATTATGCCAAACGCCAGGTTGGCAACAAAGTTTACGGTGGACAAAGTTCGCACCTGCCATTAAAAGTTAATATGGCAGGGGTAATTCCCCCGATATTTGCTTCCAGCATTATCCTGTTTCCGGCTACTTTGGCGGGGATGTCGGCGGGTGGGATGACTTGGTTGAAAGATTTGAGCGAGGTGTTGTCCCCTGGACAGCCTGTCTATGTGATGTTATATGCGGCGGCGATTATATTTTTCTGTTTTTTTTATACGGCCTTGGTATTTAACCCCAAAGAAACCGCTGAGAATTTGAAGAAGAGTGGTGCTTTTTTACCGGGAATACGTCCAGGTGAGCAGACCGCGCGTTATGTAGAAAAAATTATGGTGCGCTTGACGTTGGTTGGTGCAGTGTACGTGACATTGGTGTGCTTGCTGCCGGAATTCTTAGTGGTGAAATGGAATGTACCATTTTACTTTGGCGGCACATCACTCTTGATTATGGTAGTGGTAACGATGGATTTTATGGCGCAAGTGCAGTCGTACCTGATGTCACACCAGTATGAGAGCTTGCTGAAGAAGGCCAACTTTAAAGGCGGCCTCGCTCGCTGATGGCAAAAGAAGAGGCGATGCAGATGCAAGGGGAGGTGGTTGAATCCCTGCCTAACGCAACATTTCGCGTGAAGCTTGAGAACGGTTATATTGTGCTGGGGCACATATCCGGCAAGATGCGCATGCACTACATACGCATCTTGCCAGGTGATAAGGTTACCGTAGAGTTAACGCCATATGACTTGACCAAAGGGCGAATTATTTTCCGGGCAAAATAGTACAAATTTATTGTTCCACCCTTTGTTAGATTCAATTTTTGGAGAAGCAAATGAAAGTACAAGCATCAGTGAAGAAAATCTGTCGGAATTGCAAATTGGTGCGACGTAAAAATGTAGTGCGCGTAATTTGCAGCAGCGATCCTCGGCACAAGCAACGCCAAGGTTGATAGAGTTACACAAGCGGGATGTGGCAAAGCACATTGTACGGAACAAGTCTGGAATTGAGTGAAACAGGTTGGCAGTGATACAATGACTCTTTTTGAGTTGACTTTTTATATTTTGATAGGGTAGCTGCATGGCACGTATTGCAGGAGTAAATATTCCGAATCACCAGCATGCTGAAATCGCGCTAACTGCGATATACGGTATCGGGCGCACGCGCGCACGTAAAATTTGTGCTTCTGCGGGGGTGGGGGTCGCAACGAAGATTAAGGAAATCAGTGACACTGAAATGGAAAAATTGCGGGAGGAGGTCGCCAAGTTTATGGTTGAAGGCGATCTGCGTCGTGAAATTTCCATGAACATTAAACGGTTGATGGATTTAGGCTGTTATCGCGGCTTGCGGCACCGTCGTGGTTTGCCAGTGCGCGGGCAACGCACGCGTACCAATGCGCGCACGCGCAAGGGTCCTCGTAGATCGGTTGCTGGAGCTAAAAAGTAACCTCCAAAAAGTTTGATAAGGGATTGTAGATATGGCTAAAGCTGGTACCAGAGTACGCAAGAAAGTAAAGAAGAATGTGGCAGAGGGCATCGCCCATGTTCATGCCTCATTTAACAATACTATTGTGACC
>JBEBGP010000091.1:0-3022 GCA_040081045.1 Candidatus Nitrotoga sp. | reverse complement strand
AGGTTTGCAGGTGACCTTTGCTGGCGATAATGCTCCTGTCCCGCAATTGTACGATCGTGTTTTGCTGGCGGTCGGTCGTCGTCCGAATGGCCGTGAAATTGCCGCACAGCAAGCCGGTGTAACAGTAGATGAGCGCGGGTTTATTCCAGTCAACAAACAGCAGCGTACCAACGTCGCACATATCTATGCTATCGGTGATATCGTTGGTGACCCCATGTTGGCCCATAAAGCAGTGCATGAGGCCAAAGTTGCCGCCGAGGTGATCGCCGGACACAAAGCCAGTTTTGACGCGCTTACCATTCCTTCGGTCGCATACACTGATCCGGAAATTGCGTGGATGGGACTGACCGAAACGCAAGCCAAGGCGCAGGGCATCGCTTATGAAAAAGCCAGCTTCCCGTGGGCAGCCAGCGGTCGTGCACTATCCATGGGGCGTGAGGAGGGGTTAACCAAAATATTGTTTGACCCGGAAACCAGACGCATTCTGGGCAGCGGCATCGTCGGCAGCAATGCCGGTGAATTGATTGCGGAAACCGTGCTGGCACTGGAGATGGGCGCAGACATGGAAGACCTGGCGCTGGCTATTCATCCGCATCCCACGTTATCTGAGACAATCGGATTTGCTGCAGAGATTGCCGAGGGGAGTATTACCGATTTATATATGCCGAGGAAGAAACGTTAAAAACTGCTGGATTAAGCAACTAATATAACTACTTAGTACGGCCAGAAGCCGAAGATGTAGCTAACAAGATTATCGTTTCTATTGCCGGTCGGAGTTAATGGAAGCATCCAATCATTTTCTAACCAGCGACTTCAGCCTGTGGGGATTATTCCTGTCCAGTTTGCTGGGTGCGACGCTGTTGCCTGGTGGTTCGGAAATTGTGCTCATCGGCGCATTAAAACTCCACCCAGAATTATTTTGGACAGCAATTTTGCTGGGTACATTAGGCAATACCTTGGGCGGGATGATTACCTTTGCAATGGGCTGGATGTTGCCCGCCACGCAACAGCTCAAGCATGTGGAAAAAGTGCGCCGTTACGGCACGCCTGCGCTGCTGTTGGCGTGGACACCGTTGGTGGGTGATGCGCTTTGTCTGGCTGCAGGCTGGCTGCGCTTGAATATTTGGTATGTGATGTTTTTTATGGCGGCGGGAAAATTTGCGCGGTATTGGGTTATTGCAATGGCTGTTTAATTCCAGTTTGCGTTAAAAACGATGACTGTGTTGGCATCGTCTTCGGCTCCTGAGTGAAACAACTAGCCATCCCACTAAGCAACCAAAAGACGGTTGCAAAGTGGTTGGTTATAGCCGTACTTAAATGTACTGTCTTCGTCACTTCATCCTTGCCGCCTTATTCTCCTTTCTAACGCGAACTGGAATAAGAGGATGCTTTCCCGTAACACCGCAGTTGGGATGAAGCGGGGCAAGCAGGTAATCCGCGCAGTGGATGCGCGAAAATTTGAATTTTAGGATGCGCGCTGTTCCTGCAGCATGTGCAGGCCCCACGCCACGCCAAATCCGTTCACCTCGCTGGATATTATGCCCAGTCCGCCTTCACAGCGACTGGCAGACAAATCCACATGTAGCCACGGCACATCATTCACAAAGTGTTTTAAAAAACGCGTGGCGAGTATGTGATCGGCCTCACCATCCAATGTACATTGCTTAATGTCCGCCACCTTGGAATCGAGTGCGGATTCGTAGTCGTCATCCAGCGGAAAGGCGCACAAACGCTCGCCACTGCTTTTCCCCGCACGCACCGCACGTTGCAATAAATCCTCGCGGTTGCCCAGCACGCCGCTATAGCGCGCACCCAGCGCGACCGCCATGCTGCCGGTGAGTGTGGCAAAGTCAATCATTAAATCAGGCTTGGCCCGCGCCGCCAGTGTCAGTGCATCAGCCAACACCATGCGGCCTTCGGCATCGGTATGCACAACCTCTATCGTTGTGCCATTTAATGCCGTGACAATATCGTTTTGCTTGTACGCGCGTGGACTGATGTGGTTTTGTGCAATCGCCAACCAGCACTCAATATTTATCGCCAGTTTACTTTGTGATGCGGCCAGCAAAATGCCCAGTGCCACCGCCGAGCCATTCATATCTTCATGCATATTGAGCATGTGGCGTGCGGGTTTCAGATTATGTCCGCCGGTATCAAAACAAATTCCCTTGCCGACCAGTGCCACGGTTTTTTTTGCTTTCGGATGGGTGTAACGTAGATGCACAATCGCCGCATCCTCATCCGCACTGCCTTGTGCAACGGCTACGAATGCGCCCGCACCTATTTTGCGCAGCTGCTTCATGTTGTATTCTTTGCGTTGCCAGCCGTGTTGTTTTGCCAATGCTTGAATGCGCGTGCGATAGTGTGCGGGCGTTAATTCATTCGGTGGTAGCATGGTGAGTGTGCGGCACAAAATGTTTCCCTCTGCCTGGGCTTTAAGGGGTGCAAAAATTGTCTGATCGGCACAACCAAACAGCTCTATTTTTTTCAAAGTATGCCGTTCATCTTTTTTCTTGTGCAAGGGCAGCAAAGCACTATTGATCCACGCACCATATACCGCCAGATCTGCGGCCTGCTGGCGTTGTGTTGCATCGCCCAATACGATGAGCGTGATCTGAGTGGGCTGGTCATCCAGTAATAATTGCAATGCTTTGCGAACCTGCGTTTGCAGGGCGAATATCTCTTTTGAAAAATCCAGCATTGCCCTCACAATTAAGCGGCCATCATCGGTATTGGCGGTCAGCGCGGATTTGGCCATCTCATCTGATTTAATATGACGTCGCGCCATTACTGCCTGCAATAATTCTCGATGCGGACAATCTTTGGGCAGGGTCTTATTTTCAGGCAGGAGGATTAATAAATGTTGCGTGCCAGATTTGGTGGGCAGAGTTTTAAGCAGGGTAAGTTGTGCTAGCATTAGGCTCTCAAAATTTAATTAATTTGATGGTCGGTACCGCTATTATACGGGCTTTGCCGTTGGTTTTAATATAACGAAATTATGCGTCAATATTTAGCATTGATG
>JBEBGP010000105.1:0-3055 GCA_040081045.1 Candidatus Nitrotoga sp. | reverse complement strand
GAAAAATACCAGTACGGCAATGATGACCAGCGACCCCGCGCCTGCCCACATAATCTGGGTACGCGAAATTGTTTTAATGCGATTCAAAATTTATCCCCTGAAACTCACAAATCTTATCCGAAACTGTATCAATTAATATCCACTTCATAATATATCCAGATATATTGATATTGCATAATTGGCAACCACCTTGACCCGCTATTATACTGCCCCACCTAATTTTAACGACATTACTCTGCATTTAACTATGAGCAAACCCCTGCACAATATTATTCAACAGGCCGAACAGGTCATCCTCGGCAAGCCGCATCAAATCAAGCTGGCATTGGCTTGCCTGCTGGCTCGTGGACACTTGCTGATCGAGGACGTGCCCGGTGTCGGCAAAACCACACTGGCGCATGTGCTGGCACGTTCTCTGGGGCTGCAATTTCAACGTATCCAGTTTACCAGCGACATGCTGCCTGCCGATATTCTGGGCGTATCGATATATTTGCGCGAAAGTGAAAAATTTAAATTTCATCCGGGGCCGATATTTTCACAAATAATATTGGCGGACGAAATTAATCGCGCCACACCCAAGACACAAAGCGCGCTGCTGGAAGCGATGGAAGAACAGCAAGTCACTATCGAAGGCACGACTCACCCGCTGCCTGCACCATTTTTCGTGATCGCCACACAAAATCCCACACAACAAATCGGCACCTTCCCGTTGCCCGAATCACAACTGGATCGCTTTTTACTGCGTATTAAACTGGGCTATCCCGACGCACAAGCCGAGCGTGGTTTGCTGGAAGGCATCAACAGACATGAGCTTATCGCCAGTCTAAAGCCACAAATGACCGCCGCAGAATTACTGGCTTTACAACAACAAGTCCGCCAGGTATTTGTCTCCCCTGCCCTGCTGGATTATGTGCAAGCTATCTTGCGCCACACCCGCTCATCTGCAGCCTACGTCCGCGGCCTCAGCCCGCGTGCCGGATTGTCCTTGCTGGCCGCAGCCCGCGCTTGGGCATTTATCAATGGTCGCCATGCCGTCATCCCGGAAGATGTGCAAGCCGTGCTACCCGGCGTAGCCAGCCACCGTTTGCAAAACGTGCGCGACATCCACACCGCGACCGACAGCGACTTCTCGGATGAATTAATTAAAGCTGTCCCGATACCGTAATAACGTCCAGACAACAATGTTGCTGGCGGAAGAAAAGCGATAAACGTGCGTAGGTGAATAGCTACATTGCATAACGCACTGTCATCAAATTGTCACATTGATCTGCTTCAATGTGCGCATGAATAAACCCCCTCGACTCTACGATGTTAAAACCGCGCAGATATCTGCGGTTAAAGCCCGAACATTTTTGCTCAACCCTTACGCCCAATAAAAAAACAACATGGCACATCCCCCTCATAAAAAATTTCTGGCCGAGGCATTGGGCACATTCTGCATTGTGTTTACCGGGACGGGCGCTATTGTCCTGAATGATATGGGCGGCGCGGTACCCCACATGGGGGTTGCACTGATATTTGGCTTGGCCGTATTCGCAATGATTTTTGCACTGGGCGACATATCCGGCGCGCACTTTAATCCTGCTGTAACAATTGGGTTGTATCTTGCACGGCGCATCTCTGGGAAAACAATTGTGCCCTATATCCTGAGCCAAATCACGGGCGCATTGGTTGCAAGTATTTTTCTGCACCTGCTGTTTCCGGCACATGAAACATTGGGTAGCACTATCCCAACAGGCTCACTGGCACAGTCCTGGATATTGGAAAGCATGCTGACAGCTGGACTTGTGTACGTCATATTGACGGTCACTGCAAGTGACCATAAAAATAGAATCACAGCGGCAATAGCTATTGGAGGGGCAGTTGCGCTGGCAGCACTATTTGCAGGATCGATCAGCGGAGCATCCATGAACCCCGCACGCTCACTCGGTCCGGCAGTCGTATCTGGTAATGTTGAAGTCCTCTGGTTGTATGTCACGGCACCTATTTTTGGGGCTGCGATTGCTGTACTTATCTGCGCCTGCTCGAAAGAGTCCGGCTGTTGTTCGCGTAAATATACGGGAGGTAATTTGTGAGCGCATCAGTAAAACGTGTTCTTTTCGTGTGTGTTGAAAACTCCAACCGCAGCCAGATGGCAGAAGCGTTTGCGCGCATGCTGGGTGGCAGTGCTGTGCAAGCTTACAGCGCGGGTTCACGCCCCTCAGGGGTCGTCAATCCCAAAGCGATTGCCGCCATGCGTGAGCTGGGTTATGACCTTTCCACGCATGGCTCCAAGTCCTTGCAAGAGCTGCCAGATGTTGAGTTTGATTTTGTAGCAACCATGGGCTGTGGCGACGAGTGTCCATTCATCAAAGCACGCAACAGAGCAGATTGGTCGTTCCCCGATCCCAAACATCTTTTCCCGGATGAATACCGAAATGTGCGCGATCAAATTCGGGAAAAAGTCCGTTCTGTCCTGCGGGGAATAGGGGTGCCAGTTTTATATGACTTTCCCGCATATGGCTCCAAGCCCCTGCAGGAACAACCAGATGTTGAGTCTTCTTTTATGACAAGAGAGATGGCTCTACTGGATTTGGAATTATTTGCCATTTCCTAAGTGAAAGCCTTGCCGTACCGGTGTTTTATCGTCAAACAACGAATGAGGTCTTTCCTGATTGTAGAGCCTGAAGTAATTCTCGAAGCCCGTCTTTGCATCATTCACACAGCCATAAGTATGTAGATAAACCTCTTCGTATTTAAAGTGGCCAGTAAAAATTAGCTCGAAAAAACGTAGCAGTTATTCTCCGCACCCATCTGTAGTCATATCGCTGTCATCAAATTGTCACAACATTCTGTTTCAATGCGCGCATGAATTATATCAACAGCATTGAGCGATACCACGAATTTCAATCCGCAATCCGCGAGTTACTTGCCTCTATCATCAGCGGTATTGCCGAGCAACGGTTGTTGACTGATGACCAGAAACGTAATAAATCGGTGCAAGCATTGTCGGTACATTATCCATTTATTGATCTGCTCTACACTCTCAACCCCCAGGGCATTCAGACTAGCGAAA
>JBEBGP010000088.1:0-3068 GCA_040081045.1 Candidatus Nitrotoga sp. | reverse complement strand
TCACGCTGCCACAGTTCTTTTTGCTCATTCCAACCTTTGTCGGAATTAGCCCAGCTTGGCTTGCAACTATCAATCTCTTCTTGAGGAAGAGACGTTGCCCTCCTGCGAAGCTTGACAGCAGCGTACTTGCTCCATTCTGGAGCCTGACCGGTGTAAAAACGATAAGCATTATCAGGTAGCACTTCGCTGACGGCGGCAGCTGCACCCATAACACCGTCACCACCACCTATGAACGGGCAAAAAATCAACAGGCCATCACGAAGCTCAGATGATGATTGATAAAAATCACTTGTAAGCTTGCAAATAGTCTTGCCTTTTGCGATCTGTTGTGTGGGAAGACAGATTAACTCAATTTCTGGCCTGTCTAATCGCCTAGCTCGAACCACGGCATCTGATGCATTTATCCCCAGTTCGCGCATCACATCAGACAGCACAATGGATGAAGCCGTCCCCGTTAATGCGACCAGCGGCGCAGACACGCCAAGACGCCGCGTGCGATCACGGGTTATACGGCTCAAGCTCAGGTAAGCAGGTCGAAACTCATGACCCCACTCACTGACGCAATGGCATTCGTCAATGACGATCTGCGCAACATCACCGCGCATGGCACGATATTCCAACAAGTCATCACGAAACGAGGCAATCAAGAAACGCTCTGGCGTGAGCAGCAAAAAACGCGCACCCAGAGCATCAATCCCTTGGACTTCGTCCCTATGCTCGATGCCACTCATGAGCATTGATGCCACAGATATACCCATTTCACCTAGCCGTTCGTACTGATCCTGAATCAATGATCGAAGCGGGGAGACATAAATCGTCAAACCCCCAAGCAGCAGGCCGGATAATTGGTAAGTCAGACTCTTGCCAGCCCCAGTTGGCAGAAGACCTACCACATCTTTGCCAGTGAGAATATGGGAGATGATTTCAAACTGCCCCTCTCGCAGAGATACTTTACGGAAAATATCGCGAACAAACGATGTGATCAAATCAGGACTGGGTGCTGTCTTCAAAAGAAGGCGGCGACCATAACGCCTATCGTATTGCCCACCATCACATTGAGCCGGGCGTGAGTATGCCAACGCAACCTCTTGCTTTTCATCTGGCGCGAGATGAGGTTGAATGACCGATATGTCAATCAATAGTTTTGGCGTGTTTCCGTCATTAATAAGTTCTGGTGCATCGGTGAAACCGTGCAAACGCCTCAGGCGTCCAAACCAATCGCGAATATCCTCCAGAGCGAGTTCAGCGACATCTGTATCATGCTCGATAAAACCAATCCGCCACGGCTTATCCCAAGAAAGAATTCCATGTCGCAGTGCTTCCAGAATCAAAAACTGAATACGCGCAACCACGGTTGCACCCCAGACACAGGACAGCAGGGCACGGCTACGTGGTTCGAAAATCTTCTGTTCTTGTCCCCAAATCAATTTGCCATTGTTGGATGACATTCGTTTTTTTAGCTCTTCGCGTAATTCTTCCGGTTTCTCAAGCTCAACGGTTGGAATACGCCAGACATCCCAATCAGCATCCACCAGAGCCTTGTCGCGCTCTTTGTCATGCATGGATTGGTCAGTTTCATCATGCTGACTTCCATCAATTTCGATAACAAGCTTCGTACCACGCCCAGTGTCGAGTGCGAAGTCCACGCGGTTTTTGCAAAGTTTAGTCGAGTTAATACCGAGCTCCCCGAATTCTGGCTGCAAACGCAAAAAATCCAAAAGGGGAAATCCCAGTGCAGGAACAAGAATGTTAAGGAAAAAGTGGTACTCAGCTTCGCTGCCCCTAAACTCTAGTGGTATGGAGTCCCAGATTGACGTGACACCTGGACTCGATACTTCACACTCCCATCTGCCCGTAACAAATACATTTTGAAAGATAGTGTTATTCGGAGCTTGTCGAAAAGGAGCATACCCAAGATTGCCGCTACTCGCGGACACCCTTTCCATTTCCCACCTAAAATCTGTTTGAAATCGTGCAGCCAGGGCTTGCTCAACTGCCCACGTGGAAAGCGTCCAGACACCACGCTCCAATAAGCCTTGAGCAATATCAATCACTGCCTGCTGTTCTGAAGTAACTTCTACTGTATATCCATCGCTCGAAATACCCCAACGATGACTACCCGTCATGAACAGGAGATTTCTACTTGTTGGGGTATTGGTATTCAACAGCGCACGTGGATCAAACGCGCCACCCCAGAGATCTTGGGTACGAAGAAATGATGGCAATGCCGACAATCTAGTTATGTTTGCAATCATATATTCTAATAATTCGCTAGGCTAACCGTGCACCAAAATGCTACAGAACGCATCCGCCTAATGAGCCGGAATAAGCGGTGCGGTAGTGATGTCCGTCTGATTGAAGTCATTGCCCTTGAATAACAGAGTCTCGTTGCGCGCCTTGGCAAGCGCATAAGTGCAGCAATCGCCAAAATTCAATCCGGCGGGATGGCGGCCCTTGCCGTAACGACGATAGGCTGCGCGCGCAATTCGTTGCTGCGCATCGTCAAAAGCGACGATCTCAAATTGTGCAAGGCTCAACAGTTCATCCAGCAGGACGAGTCCGGCCTCGCCTTTTTTGCTTTCGATAACGATGGATGCTTCAAGGACGGAGATTGTACTGATGATACGCGGGGTGGCTGCGGCAATCGCGGCAGAGAGCATCTCGGCATCCGGCTCGTCCAGAAGAATCGCGATCAGCGCCGAGGTATCTACAATCATTTTTACTGCGGCAATCCGGCTTTGTCGTAACCAAGAATTTCATCCGCACTACGCGGATCGAGATCGGGGAGCGCCTTGCAGCGTGCGGCAATTTCCAAGATGGTATCGCGGATTACAACGTTCATACCCGACACCTTCAGGCTGACCAGTTGCGCTTCAAGGGCGTGTACAACCGCGTCGGGAACAGTGCCGCCGATTCTTTGTGCGAGCTCCTGCGCGAGTTGCTCGGCTTTGGGGTCGATGATCAGTAAAGACATGAGTGCACTATAAGGTAGGTTTAACGATTGTTCAACTTACTTTTCGCAACCATAGTTCACCAGATTTTCCTTCCTCGCCCGATCACCTTTGTAC
>JBEBGP010000297.1:0-11549 GCA_040081045.1 Candidatus Nitrotoga sp. | reverse complement strand
GAACTAACCCTCTCCACCTCATTGCAACAAGCCGCAGCCCTGCGCCAGTCCATCCTGAAGCGAGCCTTCTCCGGCCAGCTGGTGCCACAAGACCCGCACGACGAACCCGCCTCGGTGTTATTGGAACGTATCAGGGCGGACAAATTGGGCGCGATAAATCGCGCCCCTACGATGCGCATCAAGGCGAAGATGCGGCATACGGAAAAGCCGCAAAAATCTATTTCAAGGGGTATGCAAAATGACTAAAGACACCGAGCAAAACCTCCTCATCTACCACACCTCAGATGGCAAGGCTGCCGTGTCGCTCTACGCTCGTGATGGCAACGTATGGATGAACCAAAGTCAATTGGCGGAGCTTTTTGCCACCTCGGTTCCCAATATCAGCACTCATATATCCAAGATATTGAAAGATAAGGAGTTGGATAAGAATTCAGTTGTTAAGGATTATTTAACAACTGCCGCCGATGGCAAACAATACAAGATCATTTTTTATGCGCTGGACATGATTTTGGCGATAGGTTTTCGCGTTCGTAGCCCGCGCGGTACGGAGTTCAGGAAGTGGGCCAATACCCATCTCAAGCAATACCTGGTCAAGGGTTTTGTGATGGATGACGAGCGGCTCAAAAATCCCGATGGCCGCGCTGACTATTTTGATGAGCTGCTCGCACGTATTCGCGATATACGCGCGTCCGAACTGCGCTTCTATCAGAAAGTCCGTGATCTGCTGGCCTTGTCGAGCGATTACGACGCTACCGATAAAGCCACGCAGATGTTCTTTGCCGAAACGCAAAACAAGCTGCTGTATGCCGTCACCGGCAACACTGCGGCGGAACTCATTACCCAGCGCGCCGATTCCAACGCGCCGAATATGAACCTCACCGCCTGGAAAGGTACGGTGGTGCGCAAAGCCGACATCACGACCGCCAAGAACTATTTGAGCGCCGACGAAGTGGACAGCCTGAACCGTCTGACCGTCATTTTCCTGGAGACGGCAGAGCTGCGGGTGAAAGAGCGCAAAGACCTTACCCTTTCGTACTGGCGCGATAATGTGGATAAGCTGCTTGCCTTCAACGAAAAGCCGCTGCTTGCCGGCACGGGGCGAATCAGCCACGCGCAGATGGAAAAGCAGGTAGGTGCCGTGTATGAACAATTTGATGCGCGGCGCAAAACGGAACAAGCCATTGCCGCCGATGCGCGGGATTTGGAAGCGTTAAATGACGTAGCTAAAACCATTACGCAGAAGAAGCGGGGCGAAAAATGAGTGAGCCGTTGTTAAGCGCGCTGAATATATTCGCCAAGCTGGTTTTAACAAGCTACAGAGCGAGCAACTGGTAAAAAACTATGTGCAGAAAAACAAGCGAATCACGCGCGGTGACGTAATGACTTTATGCAACATGACAAAAATTCAGGCGTATCGGCTATTAAAGAAGATGAGTGACGAAAAACAGATTGAAAAACATGGTGATAAAAAATCCTCTTACTATGTCCGGGCGTTCTTTAATACATTTATGCCTCATTTATAGATCGTTTATGCATCAACTGCTAGCGGACGAATTGGAAGAGTGAAGGTAATTACTCTCTGGTAAGGGTAATAGTGAGGGTAATAAGGACGTGGCGGGTAAGCTTGATACCTCCAGAGTTCGGGGAGATACCTCTAGAGCGCCCTTACCTCTAGAGCTAAGCTCCATACCTCCACAGCTTGCTTGGCTAACAGACAATTTATTGGGTACTAACTACATGAACGCAACCGCATCCATCGTTTCCAAAGTCTGGAGTTTCTGCACTACGTTGCGCGACGACGGGGTGGGTTATGGCGACTATCTGGAGCAGCTCACGTATCTGATCTTCCTCAAGATGGCAGATGAATACAGCCAGCCGCCGTATAACCGCAAAGTGGGCATCCCCGCCGAATACAACTGGCAGAGCCTGAAGGCCAAGCGTGGAGCGGAGCTGGAGGTACATTACGTGACGCTGCTGCGCGAGCTGGGCAACAAGCCGGGGATGCTGGGGCAGATCTTCACCAAGTCACAAAACAAGATTCAAGACCCGGCCAAGCTGTATCGCCTGATCGACATGGTGAACGAAACCGAGTGGGTGACCATGGGCGCGGATGTGAAGGGCGACATCTATGAGGGCTTGCTGGAGCGCAATGCGGAAGACACCAAGTCCGGTGCGGGGCAGTATTTCACGCCACGCGCCTTGATCCGCGCAATGGTGGAGTGTGTGCGGCCAGAGCCAATGAAAACCATCGCTGATCCGGCGTGCGGCACGGGCGGATTCTTTCTGGCGGCTTATGATTTTCTGGTGGCCACGAATCAGATGGACAAGAAGCAGAAAGCCTTTCTCAAGCACGAAACCTTTAACGGCAACGAGATCGTCGCGGGCACGCGCCGCCTAGCCTTGATGAATATGTTCTTGCACAACATCGGCGAGATTGACGGCGACAGCATGGTGTCGCCCAACGACGCGCTGGTGGCCGATAGTGGCAAACGTTACGACTATGTGCTGGCGAATCCGCCATTTGGCAAGAAGAGCGCAATGAGCTTCACCAATGATGAAGGTGAACAGGAGAAGGACGACCTGACCTACAACCGCCAGGATTTTTGGGCGACCACTTCCAACAAGCAGCTTAACTTTGTGCAGCACATCCGCACCATGCTGAAGATCACTGGGCGCGCGGCGGTTGTGGTGCCGGACAATGTGCTATTCGAGGGCGGCGCGGGCGAGACGGTGCGCAAAAAGCTGCTGGAAACTACCGAGTTGCACACCATTCTGCGCCTGCCCACCGGCATCTTCTACGCCAACGGTGTGAAGGCGAACGTGCTGTTCTTCGACAACCGCGCTGCCAGCAAAGAGCCGTGGACAAAAGAAGTGTGGTTCTACGATTACCGCACCAACATCCACCACACGCTGAAGAAAAAACCGCTGCGGTTCGAGGATTTGCAGGGTTTCATCGCTTGCTACAACCCGCTCAATCGGCATGAGCGTAAAGAAAGCTGGAACGAAGCCACCAATCCTGAAGGCCGCTGGCGCAAATTCAGTTACGAACAAATCATTGCGCGCGACAAGACCAGTCTGGATATTTTCTGGCTAAAAGATAAAAGTCTGGCTGATCTGGATAACCTACCAGAGCCGGATATTTTGGCCAGTGAAATTATCGAAAATCTTGAGGCGGGATTAAACAGCTTCAGGGAAATTGCGGCAGCCTTATAGTATGCCTACGACTCAACACATAAAAAAATTATGACTCTCTGGCAACAACTCATCACGCGCCGTATGCTTATCTGCGTGTTCACCGGATTCGCTTCTGGCCTGCCTTTGTATCTGCTGCTCAACCTCGTTCCCGCCTGGCTACGCACTGAACAGATTGATCTTAAAACAATAGGTTTATTCGCCCTAATTCAGTTTCCCTATACTTGGAAATTTCTGTGGTCACCGCTGCTGGATCGCTATGTGATTCCAGTATTAGGACGGCGACGCGGCTGGATGCTAGTCACGCAAGCTGCGCTGCTGTTGGTGATTGCGGCGATGGGCGGATTCTCACCGCAACACGATTTGGGTACGATTGTGCTGCTCGCAACGCTACTGGCTTTTTTGAGTGCGACGCTGGACATCGCGCTGGATGCGTTTCGCCGCGAATTGTTGCGTGACAACGAACTCGGCTTGGGCAACGCGGTACACGTTAACGCTTATCGTTTGTCCGGCTTAATTCCAGGTTCGCTGGCGCTGATACTCTCTGATCATCTTCCGTGGAATGTGGTGTTCATTATCACCGCGCTGTTCATGTTGCCCGGCATGGTGATGACCTTGATGACGGACGAACCGCCATCAGTCAATCCGCCCAAAACCTTGCGTGCCGCCGTAGTTGAGCCGTTCCGCGAATTTATTACGCGGCAGGGATGGCAAAGCGCACTGCTGATTTTGGCGTTTATATTTTTTTACAAACTGGGTGACAGCCTGTGTACCGCATTGGCTACGCCGTTTTATCTCGACATGGGATTCAGCAAATCACAAATTGGCTTGGTTGCCAAAAATGCCGGTCTGTGGCCTGCGGTAATCGGCGCGTTGCTTGGCGGCATATGGATGCTGAAGCTCGGCATTAACCGCGCACTGTGGTTATTTGGTGTGGTGCAGGTGGTGAGCATCTTCGGTTTTTATTGGCTGGCATTGCAAGGCGCGCAGGCGGAAGTCACATCCTTGCATCTCGCGCAACTGGCATTCGTTATCGGCCTCGAAGCAATGGGAGTGGGGCTGGGTACTGCGGCCTTCGTCGCCTACATCGCACATACCACACACCCTGCATATACTGCCACCCAGTTTGCACTATTCACCAGCTTGGCCGCCGTGCCACGTACTTTTGTCAATGCTACGGCAGGTTGGTTGGTAGAACAAATGGGCTGGGGCGGATTTTTTCTGTTATGCGCGGCTCTCTCCATACCAGGCATGTTACTGTTGTTAAAAGTTGCACCTTGGGGAGATACAAATGCTGCGCTGGGAACCTCGCCATCGGATAGGGCACAATAGCCCATCTCGGTAATCTGCGAGATTGGGTTGTGCCTGTACTTGGGTTTGATAGCGGCTATTATTTCAATCTTTGCTTGAAGCAGCAATAAAAAAGCTGTTCGCTCTTTTCCACCCGACACCTCAACAAAAATTGTAATAAAAAAAGCGGGCTATCTTCAGCCCGCTTCAATCTGTAACCATTATTGACAATCGACCCCGGAGACACCAGAGACTTTATCGATAAGGTTAACACTTGGAATGTGAGCAACCCTCCGCCCATGACCCGACAGAGCACTTCAGAACGAAGCCAGAAGGTCTCACCACGAGTGGAAGACTTATTCAGCGCCGCCCAAAGTCGTATTTTTATTGCGGCTGGAGAACCCAATTATTCTATAAATTGGACACCAATTAAAAAGTGACGTGAGCAACAGAATAACGCCTGCTATCCCCGACCACCAACTGTAGTAAACAGCCCCCGCCAACAAAAGGCATGTCCCTATACTCATCCGGATAAAACTGTCAACTGTCCCAACATTCATTTTCATCATTACACTCCTGAAATTAATATCAATTCTGCCACGTGTTTGGTGCAGTCAAAGTTAACCCTGCCCGATTAGATTACCCCAATTACATCAGACTAGAAAGTAATCCTCACACCCAAGTGCCCGTTTTTTTCATTCAGCATATCGGGTCTATTCTCCACGCCGAAGCGTATATTGCGATAACCAATATAAGCTACAGCGTGTTTAATTATTTCATATTCTACACTTATTCCGCCGTGCACAAAGAAATCTGCACCGCCAAAAGAGACAATCTTGGGAGCCACATAAACAAGCCCAACCAAACCTATGCGCCGATTAACCGGTGGGGTAAAGCGTATTTTCCCACCCAGTGCCAACGCCACGGAGAAATCACCGCTTAAAGCCGCTACCGCTTTAAGACCCACACCCAGAGAGGTGCCCGAGGACTTGCCCATGTCACTCATTACCAGCAAACCTGTGTCACCCAGCACATTATTATCGTTGTCGTATAAAAAGCCTGCATGTAGCTCGGCCTTACCTTCTTCACTGTACCCAACAGGGGCGATGTATTGAAATTGTGCAGCGTTATTATTCAGATTCACATCCAGTGAATCAGCCATAACAGGCGCGCAAAAAATCAACGAAGCTACAAAAACAGAATGGCGTAACATTATCGACACTACTCCTTAAAAAAATAAGTTATAACCGACAAACCAACGGTTTATTATAACCATATAAATTGCTGCCCCAAAATCGTACTCGCAAGCAGGTGAATATTGTAACAGGCAAATAGTCTGCCCCCAATCAGGATGTCTTCCACCGAATGTTATATTGCATT
Source organism: Candidatus Nitrotoga sp. (assembly GCA_040081045.1). Lineage (GTDB taxonomy): Bacteria > Pseudomonadota > Gammaproteobacteria > Burkholderiales > Gallionellaceae > Nitrotoga. The sequence goes on along the minus strand of JBEBGP010000297.1, from coordinate 5,687 downwards.
GAGGGTTGAGTTCCCAAAACCTGCCGGTGCAATAGTTATTAGCGGCGTTGCGATGGCCGTTTTCTGGCATATAGTTCGGTCAGGCTCGCTCAAGCAAAACCAAATGACTCATCACAAACGAAAAGCTGATTCAACATTCCCCCGGCCAGCCAACCGCCACAATGAGGTGATCTCGGCTGCGCGGGCAGCGTACAGTGGGTCAGTTGTGTCGGCCGCTCTGGGGTGATGCGGTTGCACATCCAAGCGTGCCAATACTGTTAATCCGGCGGCATTTATTGTGGCAAGCAGTTCATTGCGTGTACGCAACCCCAGGTGCTCTGCAATGTCGGACAAGATCAGCCAACCCTCCCCACCCGGCTCCAGATGTGCAGCCAGACCATGCAAAAACCCGCGCAGCATCCGGCTGCCCGGATCGAATATGGCATGCTCGAGAGAGGAGTTGGGGCGTGCCGGGATCCACGGCGGATTGCATACAATGAGCTGGGCCTTACCTGCAGGAAATAAATCTGCCTGCACGATTTGCACTTGGGTATTTAATCCCAAGCGCGTGATATTTTCCCTAGCACACACTATCGCACGCGGATCTTGTTCAGTGGCAATGACTCGTTGCACCCCGCGTCGCGCCAGTATCGCAGCCAGCACACCGGTTCCCGTGCCAATATCAAATGCAAGTTGTGGCACAGGAAAAGCGGGGGGCAGCGGCGCGTTACGTACCAACTCCACATACTCGCCACGCACGGGCGAGAACACGCCGTAATGTGGATAAATACGCGCGGTTTGCTCCTCCACCGCTTGTGCACCACTACCCTGCCCGTCTGCATTGAGCGCGGTAATCGCCACCCCCTTTTTGCGCCATTCATGCGCACCGATTATTCCCAGCAACTCGCGCAAAGCAAGTACAGAATTTTCACTGCCCGCACCATACGCTTCGACACAAGCCTGCCGCACATCCGGCGCACGGTTTAGCGCGATAGAATAATCACTCGCCAGGGGAATCAAGATCATCACCAAAATACGTGCGCGTTGTGATTGCGCCTGGCGATACAGGTGAAAAGCCTCGCCGGGAATGGCAGAAGTTTTATGCGGTTTTTTATCTGCACGCCGCGCCAGCGCCTGCAACAACTGCTTCGCGTTTTGAAAATCACCGCGCCACAACAAGGCCGTGCCTTCGCAAGCCAGGCGATAAGCCACGTCGGCTTTCATCGTGTCGTCTGCAATGACTATTTTTCCGGGCGGAGGCAGACCGCTTTCAGAACGCCAGCGCGCAGAACATACCGCGCCCCCTTCCAGCCAACGGGTAACAGCGTACTCACTCACCCTATGGCCCACACACCCATGAAAAATATCTGCCGCATAAATTCACAAAACCAGCTCACCAAATTACGCAGATTGTAACAGGCGCAAGCCCCATCGCCCGTCACATCAAGCCCCAAAATGATTGTTTCGCGGAAGCCCAAGCCTGGCAATCGCGCCGGTTCCTGGATAAATTTAGAATGCTAATCTGGCGGAGAGGGTGGGATTCGAACCCACGGTAAGCTCGCACCTACGCCTGATTTCGAGTCAGGTACATTCGACCACTCTGCCACCTCTCCTGTGGTAAAAAAATTACATGCCGTTTGCAGGCACGCGCATTCTATCAGCATGACAAAAAATTCGGCAGCTATAAAATCACGCAGCCTTGATAACCTCCACCCCACCCATATAAGAGCGCAGTACTTCGGGAATGACCACGCTGCCATCAGCTTGTTGGTAATTTTCCAGCACCGCGACCAGAGTGCGCCCGACCGCCAATCCCGATCCATTCAAAGTATGCAGCAATTCTGTTTTTCCTTGCGCATTGCGAAAACGCGCCTGCATACGGCGCGCCTGGAACGCTTCAAAATTTGAGCAGGATGAAATTTCGCGATAGGTATTTTGCGCGGGTAACCACACTTCGATGTCGTAAGTGAGCGCGGCAGAGAAACCCATATCGCCCGTGCAAAGTTTCACCACGCGATACGGCAGTTTTAATTCTTTCAAAATAGTTTCAGCGTGACCGAGCAAATCTTCCAACGCTTCATAAGATTTTTCCGGCTGCACCATTTGCACCAACTCCACTTTATCAAACTGGTGCTGGCGGATCATGCCGCGCGTATCTCGACCATAGGAGCCGGCTTCCGAACGAAAACAAGGGGTATGAGCAACGTATTTCAACGGCAGATTTTCCAATGGCGTAATGACATCGCGCACCATGTTGGTCACCGGTACTTCGGCGGTGGGGATTAGGTAGAACGTATTGATCTCCGTAATCTTCATACTCATGGAAATATCAGAGGTATTATTCAATTTTTGAGTTGTAGAGCCTTCGTCAACAATTCTTTCAAATGGGGACTTAAATAAATCCGCCTCAAATTTTGGTAGCTGCCCTGTACCATACATGCTCTTTGGGTTCACCATGTATGGCACATACACTTCGGAATAATTATGCTGGTCAATGTGCATATCCAACATGAACTGCGCAAGAGCACGATGCAGCCTAGCCAATGAACCTTTCAATAATGAAAAACGTGCTCCACTTATTTTTGCAGCGGTCTCAAAATCCAACCCGCCCAAACCTTCGCCTATGCTGACATGATCTTTTATTTCAAAATCAAATTTCGGCAGTGTGCCAACACGACGCACTTCCTCATTATCCTGTTCTGATTTACCAATAGGCACGCTCGTGTGCGGCACATTAGGGATCACAGAAAGAAACGCATCCATATCCTGCAACACCTGCGGCAATCGTGCTTCAAGCTGCTTCAACTCATCGCCCAGCGCCGCTACTTCGGTCATGATTGCCGAACTATCCTCGCCACGGGCTTTGGCTTGACCTATGAGCTTGGACAAACTATTGCGCTTGGCTTGCAATTCCTGCGTGCGCGTTTGGATGGTTTTACGCGCAGCTTCCAATTGCTCAAACTGTGCAATGTCCAAAACAAAACCACGTGTCGCCAAACGTTCTGCCACGGCGGTCACATCGCTTCTTAATGTTTGTATATCTAACATCTCATCTCCGCTTCAATGTGGGGCGAGCTTTGCCCACCGTGCCCTGCAAAATCCGAACGGCCATTATTTTTTCTTTTTCGCCGCTGCATCCAACTCCCGTAAATACTTTAATTTCTCTGCAATTTTCGCTTCCAGCCCGCGCCCGGTCGGTTGATAAAAATTCACTTCCGGCATGTCATCAGGAAAATAATATTCCCCGGCGGCATAGCCATCCGCCTCGTCGTGCGCATAGCGGTAATCCTTGCCGTAATCCAACTGCTTCATCAACCTGGTTGGTGCGTTACGCAAATGCAGGGGCACTTCGCGCGATCCATCTTTTGCCACGAACGCGCGCGCGGCATTATACGCGACATAGCCCGCGTTCGACTTCGCCGCCGCCGCCATATACAGCACCGCTTGCGCCAGCGCCAACTCGCCCTCCGGCGAACCCAGCCGTTCATAAGTTTGCGCGGCATCCATTGCCAATTGAATGGCGCGCGGATCGGCCAAGCCGATGTCCTCCCACGCCATGCGCACAATGCGCCGCGCCAGATAACGCGGATCGGCACCCCCGTCCAACATGCGCACCAGCCAATACAAGGCTGCATCGGGATGGGAACCGCGCACCGATTTGTGCAGCGCAGAAATCTGGTCGTAGAACGCCTCGCCGCCCTTATCAAAGCGGCGCAGGTTCTGCGCCAGCGTGTTATCGAGAAACGCACTGTCTATCTTGCTCATGCCAGAGGTTTGTGCAGCAACCTGCAACTGCTCCAGCGCATTTAACAAGCGCCGCGCATCGCCATCGGCGTAACCGATCATGCGCTCTCGGGCATCCTCGTCAAATGCTAATCCTGTCAGCACAGACTGCTGCGCGTGATCGAACAAAATGCCAAGCTCCGCTGCAGACAATGCTTTTAGCACGTACACGGTGGCACGCGACAGCAGCGCATTATTCACTTCAAATGAAGGATTTTCGGTCGTTGCACCGATGAAGGTCACCAGCCCTTGCTCGACAAACGGCAAAAACGCATCCTGCTGCGACTTATTGAAACGGTGTACCTCATCAACAAATAAAATCGTGTGCCGACCATGCTGCTGCAATGCCTGCTGCGCCTGTGCGATGGCTTCACGAATATCTTTCACACCGGACAGCACCGCCGACAGCGGCACAAACTCGGCAGCGAAAGCCGATGCCATCAGCCGCGCCAGCGTGGTCTTACCCACACCGGGCGGCCCCCACAAGATCATCGAATGTAACTTGCCAGATTGAAAAGCCAGCCGCAGCGGCTTGCCTTCGCCCAACAGGTGCGACTGTCCGATGACTTCATCGATTTGTTTGGGGCGCAGGCGTTCGGCGAGCGGAGCGGCGGGTGTGGTAGAGGGAAATAAATCAGGCACGTTTACAGCACCCCTTATCCAAAATAATTTGTACGCATTGTAAATGGGCTGGTGTTCAGCACTGCGGCAAGCACCGATTGACTTAACTGTAGACGTGCGTTACACCTCAAATCAAAAAGTCATGCCAAATTTAACTTTATGTGATGCATCGCGAGGTGGTTTTATATGTGGAGCACACTACTCGTCGCCCAACACATCCGCGCCTTTGGGCGGTACAAATTTAAATAGTTGCGGTGAAAGCTGTGGATTACGTTTTAATTTTGAAAACTTTAGTACTGTTTTATTACCCAAAGCATCGTGCAACTCCATCTGCATCAATTCAGCCTGGGCATTAAACGCCATGAGGATTTTTTCAAAGCCGGTGTCCTGCGTGCGTGGCAAGGCTTGCAGCCAATCCAAATCATCACGCGCCCCCGTATCTTTCAGCACAAAACCGCGCTCGATTTCATTGCTGCCGGACAGTAAAGCGGCAGGACTGCTGCCCAGCGCGGCATCCATTTTCTTAACGGTGACTTGATTCAACTCGACATCATGCAACCAGAATTTTACGCCATCCCCCACAATGACTTGTTCATAAGGTTTCCGATATTCCCAACGGAATTTTCCGGGACGCACAAACTGCATCGAACCGGAAGCGGACTGGATGCGCTTGCCTTTTTTATCCTGTACCTCCTGCGTAAATTCCGCCTGCGCGGAATGAGTAGAAGCAATAAAGGTTTTTAATTTTTCAACAGCACTGGCGTGGGCGGCAAGCGGCATGACCAATAAGCCAAACATGTAAAACATCGATACCGTGAATTTAATCATTGTTACTCATTACCTTTATATTTTTTTAATTGTAGATTTTACACATGATTGTTGGTAATTGAACGCTAATCAGCTTGGCTGGATTGCAAATCTCTCGTCATGCCAAAATGAATATAGGCGAAAATTACAATTTATCCAGCAGCTTGATAAAATTGCGTTTGGCTTTGTATGTGACCCGTAACAGTGCAATATACTGCTTGAAACCAGCCGGACTATTGAACTGCATCAGTAGCAGATTGAGTTTTTTAAGCAGCCTAATCGCCTCGTCATACGCCGCATTGTTGGTTTGTGCTACCGCTGTTTCGATTAGCCGCCGATAAATTGGCACAACATCCCCCGGATGATCCGCTTCACGTACAGCGGCGAGTTTCAGCCATAGCTGATCGGAGATGGCTCCCCGTGACGCGGCCAGCCATGCTGCTTCAGCATTCTTTTCCCAGAGATAGATTTCCACCAGGATGGCAGCGTGGGAAAAG
>JBEBGP010000156.1:0-3080 GCA_040081045.1 Candidatus Nitrotoga sp. | reverse complement strand
GTTTTTGTGGTGGCAGCAAACCATGCAATTGGCGTAAATCCATACTGAATCCAGTCGCCGCGCGCGCGCGCCCGAAACTTTTGCCCACATCATCATAACGCCCGCCCAGCGCAATAGCATCGTGGCTGCCAACGTGATACGCCGCAAAGACCATGCCGCTGTGATAGTGATAACCACGCAATTCAGCCAAATCAATACCAATATCGTGCGCCATAGGCTGCAATTGCATGGCGGCTTGCTCCAGTTCGTTCAGTACCGCTGATATTTCCGCATAGTCTGGCAACACGGCCCGCGCCCGCGTAATGACTTCAATGCCGCCATACAATTCCGGCAAAGCCAACAGCGCATTTTTGATGGCAGGCTGCAAGCCTTGTACCAAGCTATTTAATGCCGATGCATCTTTACACTGCAAGGCAGTGAATAATTCTGTTTCCAATACCGGGGAAATTTCAGCACGAGCAGCTAAAGCGCGGAATAAAGCGACATGTCCCAGATCAAGATACACACCTTCTACGCCCAGCAATGCCAAGGCTTGCAACATCAATCGCTGCACCTCCAGGTCGCTCTCCAGACCACTGTGACCATACAGTTCGGCACCAATTTGCAACAACTCCCGTGTACGCATCAAGCCTGCAGGCTGCGTGTGCAATACGCTTCCGGCATAACATAACCTGGTCACACCTTGCCGATTGAGTAGGTGTGCATCAATGCGTGCAACCTGCGGCGTAATATCGGCACGCAGTGCCAGAGTGCGTCCGCCCAACTGGTCAACCAGTTTGAAGGTGCGCAAGTCCATATCGCTGCTGCCACTGATCAACAGCGATTCAACATATTCCAACAGGGGTGGGGCAACCAGTTGATAGCCGGACAAGCGCAACAACTCCAGCACATCGGCGCGCATACGTTCAATACGAGCAGCATCTTCCGGCAAAATGTCTTGTATATATTCCGGCAGCAGCCAATTCGAATTTGGCATTATTTCACTCCGACCAGCAACAGCAGTCCGGCTAACATGGCAAGCATGCCGATAAAACGGACCTGTCCATCGGTAAGTTGTGCGAGCTTCAGCAGGGTATTACGCCAGATGGCCGGAAAAATAAATGGCATAAACCCCTCAATGATCAGCATAAGCGCAAAGCCGAGTAGCCAGTAGGTCAACATATCAGCCTTGCTTACTTGGCTTGCCTGTAGGAACCTTTGAGATGTTTGAAGAATGCCGAGCTCGGATCAAGCACCATGACATCGCTCTTGTTTTTAAAACTCTGTTTGTATGCTTCCATGCTGCGATAAAAAGAATAAAACTCGGAATTTCGCCCAAATGCCGCCGCATATAACACAGAGGCTTTCGCATCGCCCTCACCCTTGATTCTTTGCGCGTCTCGATAAGCATTAGCCAGCGTCACTTCGCGTTGACGGTCTGCATCCGCGCGAATTTTTTCACTCTCGGCATTACCCGTTGCACGCAATTCGTTGGCGACGCGCTTGCGTTCCGCTTCCATGCGGCGATAAACCGAGTCACTAATCTGCTCGGGGAAATCCACACGTTTCAGGCGCACATCCAAAACTTGCATACCAAATTCATTTGCATCCTTATCGGCCCGCGTGCGCAGCAACTCCATAATTTTATCGCGCTCACCGGACAGCACATCGTGGATAGTTCGCTTGCCAAATTCATCCGCAATACTGTCATTGACTGATTGCATCAATCTGTTTTGCGCCAACCTTTCATCGCCACTGGTCTTTTTGTAATACTGCCTGGGATCGGCAATCCGCCACTTAACAAAGTAACTCACCATCAAATTTTTCTTTTCCGATGTGATGGTTGACTTCGGCTCGGGGCTATCCAAGGTCAAGATTCGCGAATCAAAGTAGCGCACGTTTTGTGCCAATGGAACTTTAAAGTGCAAACCAGGTTTGGTCTTCACCGACACAATTTCACCCAGCTGAAAAACAACCACTGTCTGACGCTGATCCACTACAAACATGGTCATATTGAGTATGACAATCAGCGCAATCGCACCGATCAAAATATTTCCGATACTCGCTTTCATTAACGTGCCTCTCTTTCACGGCCGCGCAATATTTCGCGCGCGCGTTGTACGCTCATTGCCGCATCATTCACTGATGTGGATGCAGGGGTTTCAGTGGGGGTGGGAATCATCTGCACCTCGGTCGGCGCGTTGGCGCTTTGAATCAACTTATCCAGCGGCAAATACAGCAGATTGCTGCCCGCTTTCTGATCTACCATAACCTTGCTGGCGCTTGTTAAAACCTGCTGCATCATGTCGATATACAAACGCTCGCGCGTGACAACGGGCGCTTTTTCATACTCGACCAATACCTGCTTGAAGCGGCTGGCGTCTCCCTCCGCACTGGCAACCACACGCTGGCGATAACCTTGCGCCTCCTCCATCAGGCGCGCTGCCGCACCTTTGGCACGCGGGATAACATCATTTGCGTAAGCCTGGCCCTCGTTTATTTGTCGCTCTTTATCCTGCCCGGCTTTAATAGCGTCAGCAAATGCCGCCTGCACTTGATCGGGGGGCTGGGCACTCTGAATCGATACCTTGCTGACCAGTATGCCCGACTTATAGCGATCCAAAATGCTTTGCATCAATACCGTGACTGCATCAGCAAATAATTTGCGCTCTTCAGAAAGCACAGAATCCATCTTGCTTTTGCCTACCACCTCACGAATAGCCGTTTCTGCGGCCTGCCGCACATTTTCATCGGGGGAACGGTTATTAAATAAATAATCGCCCGGATCTTTCAGGGAATACTGCACCGCAAACTGTATGTCGATAATATTCTCATCATCGGTCAACATCAGTGATTCTTTTAAACTCTTATTTCTTACGTCATCACGATAACCGATTTCCACGGTTCGCACTTGGCTGATATTCACCACCTCAACCGACTCAATCGGGTACGGAAAATGCCAGCGCGGCCCGGGCTGCGTGGTTTCAATATAATGACCGAAGCGCAGCACCACGCCACGCTGGTCGAGGTGCTCAATACCGACCGCGCCTGGCTGAAGGAGGGCACGCGGCTCGCCGACCGCGCCCGCCAGTGGCTCGCCA
>JBEBGP010000187.1:0-3082 GCA_040081045.1 Candidatus Nitrotoga sp. | reverse complement strand
CTTTATCCGCTTTGTGCGGCCAGTCTTGGAACCCGTCCGGGTTAATCTTGCAACCCAATATCTGGGTCGATCTTGCGATGTATTTTCAAACTTACCCGCAGCCAACAGCGGAGAAACGAAGCCGCGCACTATAGTGAAACTTGGCTATAAGTGCAAGTCTTATGTGCGCTTATAGCCTTTATCAAACTGCCTGGGATCTATCTATTCGTTTAACCACCCGCCAACTCTTGGTTTTAGCCAATGGACGGCACTCTTCAATTGCAACCATATCACCCTCATGAAACTCGTTATTCTCGTCATGAGCATGATATTTTTTTGATACCGACATTACTTTACCCAACAAAGGATGCTTGATTTTTCGTTCAACCAACACTGTGACGGTTTTGTTCATTTTATTGCTGACCACCGTGCCTGTCAGTGTGCGCTGCTTTTTTTCTGTTGCACTCATGCCTGCGTACCCTTTTCAGTCAAAATAGTCTTCACACGCGCAATATCACGCCGCACCTTGGATAGCTGACTGTTGTTGGTCAACTGCTGGGTTGCAATCTGTGTACGCAGACCAAATTGAGCGCGAGACAACGACAATAACTCTTGCTCCAGATCTGCGGGTGACTTGGTTCTTAATTCGCTTGCTTTCATGCTTATGCCCCCACCTGCCTAATTACAAATGAAGTAGCAATAGGAAGTTTGGCTGAAGCCAGACGAAATGCTTCACGCGCAATCACCTCGTCCACACCATCCATCTCGTATAGCATTTTCCCCGGTTGAATCTCCGCCACATAATATTCCGGATTGCCTTTGCCATTGCCCATACGAACTTCAGCAGGCTTTTGTGAAATCGGCTTGTCGGGAAATATGCGTATCCAAATTCTGCCACCACGTTTAATATGCCGCGTCATGGCGCGACGAGCCGCTTCAATCTGCCGCGCTGTTAAACGACCGCGAACCATTGCCTTGAGACCAAATTCACCGAAACTCACCTTATTGCCGCGAGTTGCAATACCGGTATTACGTCCCTTCTGCTCTTTGCGATATTTTCTTTTAGCTGGTTGCAGCATGTTTTGCTCCCGACTTTCTTGGTTTTGATTCCGGCTCAGCCGCAGCCGGAGCAGGAGCCTCAACTACTCCAGTGTGCTCACCCTTATAAACCCACACCTTAACGCCAATGATGCCGTAAGTAGTTTTGGCTTCAGCGGTTCCATAATCAATATTGGCACGCAGAGTGTGCAATGGCACACGACCCTCGCGATACCATTCGGTACGGGCAATTTCAATGCCATTCAAACGCCCGGCACTCATAATTTTGATGCCTTGTGCGCCCAGGCGCATGGCATTCTGCATGGCACGCTTCATTGCACGACGGAACATAATGCGCTTTTCTAGCTGCGATGTGATGCTTTCAGCTATGAGCTGTGCATCAATTTCCGGCTTGCGGACTTCTTCAATATTCAATGCCACATCCGGCAAACCCATGCGCTTTTTTAATTCTGTACGGATAGATTCAATGTCCTCGCCTTTTTTGCCTATCACCACACCCGGTCTTGCGGTATAGATAGTAATCTTGGCGTTTTTGGCTGGGCGCTCGATCACAATTTTAGAGATACCTGCGCCGTACAATTTTTTCTTGAGATACTCCCGCACCTCGATATCTTTAAGCAGCATGCCCGAAAAAGCCTTGCTGTTGGCATACCAAACGGAAGACCAGCTTTTTTGTACGCTCAATCGAAAACCGATTGGATGAATTTTCTGTCCCATATCTGCTTTAACTCCCGACGATAATCGTTATATGACAGGTTTGCTTTTCTATCCTGTTGCCGCGACCTTTAGCGCGGGGAATCATCCGCTTCAATGATTGCCCCCTATCTATATAAATGGTTGACACTTTCAACTCGTCAATATCCGCACCATCATTGTGCTCGGCATTGGCAATTGCCGACTCCAAGCCCTTTTTGATAATAACAGCCGCTTTTTTAGGGCTGAATGTCAAAAGATTTAAAGCCTTATCTACCGGCATTCCGCGAATTTGATCCGCTACTAGGCGACCTTTTTGTGCCGACAGGCGAACACCTTTAACTATCGCTGTGCTCATTACCTCTCCTTATTTTTTGACCACGGCTTTTTTATCAGCAGCATGCCCTTTGAAAGTGCGAGTCAACGAAAACTCACCCAGCTTGTGCCCCACCATATTTTCCGAGATATAAACCGGAATGTGCTGCTTGCCGTTGTGCACCGCAATGGTTAATCCAACAAACTCTGGCAACACGGTAGAACGTCTAGACCATGTTTTTACCGGACGCTTATCACTCGTCGCACGCACCGCCTCTACCTTCTTCAACAGGTGAACATCAGCGAATGGACCTTTTTTAATGGAACGTGCCATATTTCCTACCCCTTAAACCTGAAAACGACGGCGAACAATCATGTTGCTGGTACGCTTGTTACGGCGTGTGCGGAAGCCTTTTGCCGGAACGCCCCACGGGCTCACGGGATTACGGCCGGCAGCGGTTTTTCCTTCACCGCCACCATGCGGATGGTCGATCGGATTCATTGCCACACCGCGCACAGTGGGTCGAACGCCGCGCCAGCGCATTGCGCCAGCTTTGCCGATTGAACGCAGATTATGCTCAGAATTGCTCACCTCGCCGATAGTGGCTTTGCAGTCAACGTGAACTTTCCTGATCTCACCCGAGCGCAAACGCAACTGGGCATACGCACCCTCGCGCGCCAGAAGCTGTACTGATGTTCCTGCCGAACGCGCCAGTTGCGCACCCTTGCCGGGCAACATTTCAATACAGTGAACGGTTGAGCCAACCGGAACATTGCGTAACGGCAAAGTGTTGCCTGCTTTGATTGGCGCTTCCGAGCCACTCATCAATTGCGCGCCCACCGCAACACCCCTGGGTGCAATAATGTATCTGCGCTCACCATCCGCATAACACAACAACGCAATAAAAGCTGTGCGGTTGGGATCATATTCCAGCGTCTCAACTGTCGCGGCAATGCCATCTTTATTGCGCTTGAAATCTATCGTCCGATAATTTTTTTTATGTCCCCCGCCCATGTGCCGAACAGTGATGTGTCC
>JBEBGP010000106.1:0-3099 GCA_040081045.1 Candidatus Nitrotoga sp. | reverse complement strand
ATTTTGGCATACGCAAATCTGAGGTAAACAGGTAAGCATTCCAGCCGCCGAATTTTTGCTTCAGCACATCACCCAGTTTGGGATACAACACTTCCAGATTTTCCAACTCGCCCATGCGTTCGCCATACGGCAGGTTGGCTACCAATATGCCATGCTCCGCGGGTGCGGAAATTTCCAGCACGTTGGCTTGATTCAGCGACACCGCTGCCAGCAAGCCAGCGTTGCTTAAATTAAGCCGTGCAGCTTTCAATTCATCGCCATATAAATCACTGCCAAAAATAGGCAGGGCAGTGACCGGGCTTTGTGCGGCCTGAGCTTCTGCGCGCATTGCTTGCCAGGCAGCGGCGTTAAAATTATGCAGTTTTTCAAACGCAAAATGTCGGTTGATGCCGGGCGCGATATGCAAGGTCATCAGTGCGGTTTCCAGCAAAAATGTACCACTACCGCACATCGGGTCGAGTAGAGGAATGCCGGGCTTCCAACCGGCCAGCAGCAGAATGCCCGCCGCCAGATTTTCGCGCAACGGCGCGAGATTGGTGTATTGCCGCACGCCGCGCTTGAATAAGGCATCACCTGAAGTATCGATATACAGCGTCATGTGGTTGTATTCGAGAAAGGCATGAATGCGTATGTCAGGCGTGTGCGTATCAACGCTGGGGCGCTCGCCAGTCGCCGCACGAAATTTATCGCATACTGCGTCTTTGATTTTCAGCGTGGCGAAATTCAGGCTTTTCAGCGGGCATTTAATGGCCGTGACATTGACTCGAATGGTATCCTGATTATCAAAAAATTCATGCCACGGCAGGGCGTACACCGTGTTATAAATATCCTGCTCATGGCGATAATCAGCTACCGCCACCTGCCATAACACGCGGCTGGCGAGGCGGCTGTGCAGGTTGACGCGATAGCTTGCAAGAAAATCGCCTGAAAAATGCACGCCGCCATCTGTGGTGCGTATTTCTTCTGCGCCCAAGGCGTGCAACTCCTCGTTTAATAATTTTTCCAGCCCGCGCGGGCAGGGTGAAAAAAACTTCTGGTTTGCTTCTGGCTGTGGCATAGCGTGTAAGGAATATATTTTAAGGAAATGCTGATTAAGTATCTACGCGGGTGAATTGCTACGTTGTGCGCCGTGCGCCTTGCCCTTCTTTCCGCTCGCCGACTTAATCAGCGTTCCCTTAAATTAAAAGGGTTTAACGGTCACTAAAATAATAATTGCGATCATGAGCAGCACGGGGAATTCATTAAACCAGCGATAAAAAATATGGCAGCGCGTATTGCGGTCATGCTTAAAATCGTTCAACAATTTCAGGCAATATAAATGGTAAGCGATCAACACTGCTACCAGCGTTAATTTTGCGTGTAGCCACGCGCCAGAAAATCCATAACCCAGCCACAGCCACATCCCAAAAATAATGGTGAGCACGCCACCGGGAGTCATGATGCCGTAAAATAATTTACGCTCCATTATTTTGAAGCGATCTATTCCCGGCTGGTCGCCACACATCGCGTGATAGACGAACAAGCGTGGCAAATAAAATAATCCGGCAAACCAAGTCACCATGAAAATTACGTGAAAAGATTTAATCCATAACATGCCAATTCCCCCTATTGAGAAAGACGGTGACGGAACAGCACCAGTGAGGTATAAAAACCAAACACGGTGTAACCCGCCAGCACGCCGATATGTAGCGACATGGCCGTGGGCAGTTGGCCATTCAGCAGCGGTCGCGCCAGATCAATCGCATGGGACAGCGGCAAAATCGTGGCGACAATTTGCAGCATGGGCGGCAACTGTTCGACCGGAAAAAACACGCCGGATAGTAGCATCATCGGCGTAATTACCAGGGTAAAGTAGTACATGAAAAAGTAATAACTGGGCGCGAGTGCGGTCATGATTAAACCCAGCGCGGCGAAGCATAATCCTACCAGCAGCGATAGCGGGATGAGCCACAGGGATAATATCGAACCGGACAGCCCCAGCATCCAGATGACAACCAGTACCGCCAGTCCTGACAATAAACTTTTGCTGGCTGCCCACAGAATTTCAGACACGACGATATCATCCAGTGTAATCGGCGTATTTAAAATCGCCTCCCAGGTGCGCTGTTCGTGCATACGCGCAAAGCCGGAATACAATGCCTCGAAAGTCGCGCTATTCATGGTGCTGTAACAGATTGTGCCCGCCGCCAGAAAAATCAAATATGACGTTCCGCCTATTTGCGGCAGCATACTACCCAGGCCATATCCCAGCCCCAGCATGTAAATAACGGGGTCGGCCAAATGCCCTAATATGGAAGTGGCCGCCATTGTTTTCCACACCAGAAAATGCCGTCGCCAGATGGGGATAAATCCCAGGCTTAAGTGTGGCGGTGCAAATAATCGAGCTTTCATGGCTGAAGTGAAACAAATAAATTTGATGGGCTGTTAATCTTACTGCGCTAAAACCGATCAAGAAATGCAGCGGTGGTTAGTTTTCATTCGCGCATTTCCCGCCCGGTTAATTTTAGGAACACATCTTCCAAATTTGCCGGGCGATGCAAATACCGCAACTCACTATGTTCCTGCAAATGTGCCAGCAGTGGCTGTGCTTCAGTGACATAACAAAATACTGTTTCACCGCTCACCTCAAAGCGGGGCGCAAAAGTCGCGGCATTTTCAGCTGCCCACGCGTTGACATGTTCGCCAAATACTTCTATTACTTGCGCTTCAATATGTTGCCGGATAAGTGCTCGGGGTGAATCCTGTGCGATCATGCGACCTTGGTCGAGTATCGCCAAACGATGACATAGCCGTTCCGCTTCATCCATAAAATGCGTGGTCAGCAACAGTGTTTTCCCCTGTGCGGTAAGTTCGCGCAGCCGCTGCCAGATTAAATGCCGTGCCTGCGGATCCAAACCGGTAGTCGGTTCATCTAAAAAAATCACTTCCGGATCGTTCACCAATGCCCGCGCCAGGGTTAACCTGCGCTTCATGCCACCGGACAAGGTCGGAATTTTTGCATCGCGTTTACTGGTGAGATTGGCAAACTCTAACAACATCGGCAGGCGTGATTTAATCTGGGTATCGGTCATGTCAAAATAACGGCCATACACCAACAAG
>JBEBGP010000259.1:0-3109 GCA_040081045.1 Candidatus Nitrotoga sp. | reverse complement strand
GTAAAATCTCGAAGCTCACACTGCTGCGCAACGAAAAAGAAGTGGTGGTGCAAGTCAAGGTGGGTAAGCGTCCTAGACCCAGGGTGCAGGAGTAATTTCAGTTATAAATTGGGCTCTGCTATTAGTTATGACGCAGTCCCCCGTATTTTTATAAATACTTGCCGTTCACCCTGAGCTTGCCGAAAGAGTTATTCAGCATTTCCTTAATGATTGAGTATCGCCTCAATCTCGGCAAAGGTGCGGGCAACCTCTGTGGTGCGAATCTGCACGCCTAGCTGGCGCGCAATTTGTGTCGCAGAAAATAAGCCGCGCAAAACCTGCTTGCCTGCCTCATCCACCTCAACCACTACCGCATGTTGCCTGCCCGCTTTCTTCAGTGTGGCAACCACATGTCCCACTTTGACTTCCATTACATCCCTGAAGTTAATAACTTCCAGCCGCTCACGCGGAGTCATAATGTCACTCACCATAATTTCGCTATGCGTGATACCGCGCTCCTGAATCAACTTGAGTGGTTTTTCGCCCAGAATATCCGTCGCCGTGATAATGCCCGTTACCACTTCTCGTTCTACTACCAGCAGTAAACGCACACCGCGCTTAATCATCACGGCATTGGCGGTTTCCATAGTCACATTGGCATCAATGGTAGCAGCGGCTACCTGTTTAAAATCTGTCATCACATCCGGTGCCGCATCATCCAATTTAACCCGCGCTGGTAACACTTGCAGCGGACGCAGGTAGGTTACATCGTCCTGTAAAATAGTATCGGCTAAAGGGAGGTAGTCTCGCATCATGATGGGCTCCTTGATAGAGTTGAACATGCTGAAATCTGAGAAAGTGCCAACCGCAGGCAAAGCGCGTATGGCGTGCATAATTAATCGGATGAAAATGTAATCTATGCACTGCCCGATATCTTATGCCTGTTACAAATAAAAACAATAAGCATGTGCGGATTGGATGCGGGCCGGAATTTCTTCATAATCCCCGCTGCTGGGCTTATACCGGCATATGATTTCTGCTACCATTTGCAGTCCGCCGCGCTGTGAAGTTTTCTCTGGCCTTACCATTCATTTCATTTGACAAAAAGTTAACCCAACAAGGAAAGTTATGCCCAATCATTTAACAAAGCAGTCCAATTTAAAAAGCCAAGCCATCACCCGGGGGGTGCAACGTTCGCCCAATCGCGCCATGTTGCGCGCCGTGGGTTTTACCGATGGTGATTTTGACAAGCCCGTAATTGGTATTGCGAATGCACATAGCACCATCACACCATGCAATGCGGGGCTGGGCGATTTATCGGCGCGTGCCGAAGCTGCCGCAAAAGCAGCGGGAGCGATGCCGCAAACGTTTGGCACGATCACGATCTCGGATGGCATTTCAATGGGCACCGAAGGCATGAAATGTTCGCTGGTTAGCCGCGAGGTGATTGCGGATTCAATTGAGACCGTGTGTCGTGGACAGAGTCTGGATGGAATTCTGGCGGTAGGGGGCTGCGACAAAAATATGCCGGGCGCGATGATCGCTTTTGCGCGGCTGAATATTCCGGCCATTTTTGTATATGGCGGCACGATCAAACCCGGTCATTTGAATGGCAAGGATTTAACTATTGTCAGCAGCTTTGAAGCGGTTGGTGAATTTTCCGCACATCGCATTGATGCCCAGCAATTGCTGGCGGTAGAGCGCAAAGCCTGCCCCGGCGTGGGTTCCTGCGGCGGCATGTTCACCGCCAACACCATGTCTTCGGTGTTTGAGGCAATGGGCATGAGCTTGCCTTACTCCTCCACCATGGCCGCGGAAGATGCTGAAAAAGCGGACAGTGCAGCGCGTTCCGCCGAGGTTTTGGTCAATGCAATACGCAAACAAATTTTGCCCGAACATATTCTCACCAAAAAGGCCTTTGAAAATGCGATTGCCGTCGTCATCGCGGTGGGCGGATCAACCAATGCCATCCTGCATTTACTGGCGATTGCCCATGCCATGAAAGTTGATTTGACGATTGATGACTTTGAGGCGATGCGTTCGCGCGTGCCGGTCTTTGCCGATATGAAGCCATCCGGACGCTATGTAGTGACCGATTTGCACCGTGCAGGCGGCATTCCACAGGTAATGAAAATGCTGCTGGTACATGGCCTGCTGCATGGCGATTGCTTGACCGTCACCGGCGAAACCATCGCCGAAACCTTGAAAAATGTGTCTGCCGAACCGCGTGCCGATCAGGAGGTAATACGGCCATTCAACAAACCCATTTACGCGCAGGGGCACTTGGCAATCTTGCCCCAGAAGGTTCAGTCGCGAAAATCAGCGGCATTAAACATACCAAATTTACCGGGCCAGCAAGGGTGTTTGATTCGGAAGAGGACTGCATGCAAGCCATTCTGGAACAAAAAATAAAACCGGGTGCAGTCCTAATCATTCGCTACGAAGGCCCCAAAGGCGGCCCTGGTATGCGTGAGATGTTATCGCCCACTGCCGCGCTGATGGGCGCGGGTATGGGCGACAGCGTCGCGCTGATTACCGATGGTCGTTTTTCTGGCGGCACCTATGGTTTTGTGGTCGGCCATGTGGCACCCGAAGCCGCAGTCGGCGGCACAATCGCACTGGTGAACGAGGGCGATTCCATCACCATCGATGCCGATGCCAGCCTCATTCAACTTAACGTCAGCGATGCCGAATTGGCGCGCCGCCGTGCACACTGGAAACCACCTGCCCCGCGTTATACTCGCGGCGTGCTGGCGAAGTATGCCAAGTTGGTTTCCAGTGCGAGCTTGGGCGCGGTGACGGATGCTTGATGGGAATGGAAAAATTTTTTGATGAATGCGGTGATGTTTAAAATTAACTGGCACAAACTGACAGCATACCCGGCGTTTTTGCCATCTATTTTACGTTAGAGAGCTCGCGTGACACCGGAAGACATCCAGCGCGTCTTTAATTCCAGTAAGCGCGGCGCGACAAGCCATTGCTTTGACTTCGTGAATCGTTCCTTGCGAGCCTCAGAAATTCAATTAAACCGCATTTGGGATAGACCGGTAGTAAGTGGTGATACGATGGTTGTCACCGCTGCATTTCAGGACATTCTGATCGATGTACACTTCTACTTTATTTCTTTGCG
>JBEBGP010000015.1:0-3111 GCA_040081045.1 Candidatus Nitrotoga sp. | reverse complement strand
TCTTTGTACAGGGCAACATCGGTGATTCCACGCTGATAGCCAGCCTGCTCCAACAGCACCAACCTCGCGCCATTATCAATTTTGCCGCTGAAAGCCATGTCGATCGTTCTATTCATGATCCCGCAGATTTCATACAAACCAACATAGTCAGTACTTTTCACTTGTTGGAAACCGTACGCACCTATTGGGACAAACTGTGCGTCGATGCCAAACCAACATTTCGTTTTTTGCATATCTCGACCGATGAAGTGTATGGCTCACTTACAAAAGAAGAACCTGCCTTTACCGAAGCTCATTCTTGCCAGCCCAACAGCCCCTACTCGGCCAGCAAAGCAGCCAGCGATCATTTGGTGCGCGCCTATCACCACACCTACGGATTGCCCGTGCTCACTACCAATTGCTCCAATAATTACGGCCCTTATCATTTCCCGGAAAAACTTATTCCACTCATGATAGTTAACGCGCTCGCTGGCAAGCCGCTCCCCGTCTATGGTGACGGCCAACAGATACGCGACTGGCTCTATGTCAAAGATCATTGCAGTGCAATTCGCCGTGTGCTGGATGCAGGCAAAGTGGGCGAGGTGTACAACATCGGCGGCTGGAATGAAAAAACAAATATCGAAGTCGTCCGTACCATCTGCACACTACTCGATCAATTTCGAGCAAGAGCGGATGGTAAAAGTTATAGTGAACAGATCACCCATGTCAGAGATCGCCCCGGGCATGACCGTCGTTACGCGATCAATGCGAGTAAAATAGGGCAGGAACTGAATTGGAGACCTGCTGAAACCTTTGATTCTGGTATTAGAAAAACAATAGCGTGGTATTTGGCTAATCAGGATTGGGTTAACAACGTCACCAGTGGCGGGTACGAAAACTGGATTGAGCAACACTACAAGGTACAAGCATGACACAACAAATAACGCAACAACGTAAAGACATCATACTCGCTGGTGGTTCCGGTACACGACTCTATCCGGTGACTAGGGCGGTATCCAGGCAACTGCAAGCCCTCTGCCAGGGGAGAATTGGAAATTATTGATGTAAACGGTATTTACCCGCTGCGCTTGCTAAAAGAAGGTGTGCAGCCGTGAAAGTTATTCCCGCCACCATTCCTGACCTGCTTATTATTGAGCCCAAGGTATTTGGTGATGATCGTGGTTTTTTCTACGAGAGCTTTAATCAAAAAACATTCAAACAAGTGACAGGGCTGGATCCGCAGTTTGTGCAGGACAATCATTCCCGTTCAGTCAAAAATGTGCTGCGTGGATTGCACTACCAAATTCAGCAACCGCAAGGAAAATTAGTCCGCGTAATTCAGGGTTCTGTTTTTGATGTGGCGGTGGATATTCGCCGTAGTTCGCCAACTTTTGGTCGGCATGTAGCGTTCGATCTGTCTGCTGAAAATAAGCGCATGTTGTGGATTCCTGCAGGTTTTGCACATGGCTTTCTGGTCACTTCAGATACGGCGGAATTTTTGTATAAAACTACGGATTATTACGCCCCCGAATATGAGCGCAGTCTGGCCTGGAATGATCCGGATATTGCTATCCAATGGCCCATTAACGACGAACCTGCGCTATCAGCCAAAGACCGTGGTGGGCGAAGATTAGCTCAAGCCGAACTCTTCGCCTGAATTAACACCATCTCGGGGAAGATAAAACTGGGGGAGCAATTGCCCATAAATAGTGCCCCGGACAATATCAGGCTTTATAAATTGCTCCCAAAATACACGGGTGACGTGCACCTGTTACGTCGGGTAAATTGGCACATTGTCCGGTTAAAGTTTGTTGCGCCAACCACGCAAAAGCGATCGCTTCCATCCAATCTGCTTCGATTCCCAACACATCTGTCAGCAATACCTGAGTGTTCGGCAAGGCCAATTTCAGTTGCTTAACTAACGCATGGTTGTGTGCGCCACCACCACATAAATAAATCTCCCGCACGCCATTGCAATATTGTTTGATCGCTTCTGCAATGCTGTGACTGGTGAGTGCCAGCAGCGTGGCCTGCACATCCGTAGGTGCTTCATTACCTGCCAATTTACTATGCAGCCATTCCATGTTGAATAAATCGCGTCCGCTGCTTCTGGGTGGAAGGGTATGAAAAAATGGTTCGCTGAGCAGCTTGTGCAACAGTTCAGGGATGACTGCTCCGCTCGTGGCCCACTCACCTCCCCGATCAAATGGTACCCCGTGCTGTGATTTTATCCAGGCATCCATCAGTAAATTCCCGGGACCACAATCAAAACCCGTGGTGGCATGGTCGGGTTGCAAGTTGGTCAGGTTACTGATACCGCCGATATTGACGATTACGCGATGCACGGTGGGGTGCCGTAAGACCTGGTGGTGAAATGCGGGAACCAGCGGTGCACCCTGCCCGCCCGCAGCGATGTCGCGGCTGCGAAAATCGCTTACCACGGTGATGCCGCTTAATTCTGCCAGCAGCGCGGCATTACCCAGTTGTATGGTGTAGCGTTGATCGGGTCGGTGGCGTATGGTTTGGCCATGACAGCCAATCGCCCCAATTTGGTCAGCTTGGTAACGCACTTTTTTCAGTAGATCCGCCGTGGCAGTCGCATATAAATATGCAAGTTGGTTACCTATTAATTGTGCTTGATGCAACTCATTGAAATCAGGTTGATGCAACGCCAGCAAATCTGCTTGCAGCATAGGTGTGTAAGCCAGGTAATGACTTGCAATCAACTCAGGCTGACTGGCGGAGAAATCGACCAGAGCGACATCAATGCCGTCCAAGCTGGTACCGGACATGATGCCTATGTACAAATTGGATTTTTGCATGACTGAACTCCGCCAGAAGTGCGGTCGGAATAATTGATTAATGGGCACTTCTAAAAATCCAAATTTCGTCGCAATACTGCAATACTGCGTTACTCACAAAAAATTGCTCCTTACATATCAACTATATGCTGCGTCGCAATTTTCTGCTCGCGCCTTGTTTTGCTTATAACCAGCCACTCGGTCGCCGTTCTTTGGCGGCCTAGTGGAATGGCTAGTAGACCGTTCCAACAAAACATTTACACATCAGGTCACCCCTAGGTCGAACTTGTTCCAGCGAAACACGACGGGTGAGGCGTTGATCTCATCGATA
>JBEBGP010000108.1:0-3115 GCA_040081045.1 Candidatus Nitrotoga sp. | reverse complement strand
CTTTCTGGGAATCGAGTTGTGCAGGAAATATAGTAGCAGGTATTTTCATAGCTATGTTTGGTCTCTATGTTTCTTGTCACTTGATTGTTATCAGGTCACTTGATCGTTATCAGGGATGTTTTTAGCTGGTCTGTAAGGTGCGGTGCGATAACTTGTAACATTTGGGAGAATATTTTGGGATTGCCCGCGCAGATGTGTCCGGATTCCAGGTAACTGCCATTGCCCTGTAAATCCCCTACCAATCCACCCGCTTCGGTGATGAGCAGGCAACCAGCAGCGATATCCCACGGTTTTAAGCCTGTTTCAAAAAATCCATCATAGCGTCCGGCGGCGGTGTAAGCCAGATCCAGGGCGGCCGAGCCTGGCCGACGCAGGCCGGAGGTTTTTTTCATCATGTCGCGCAGGATTCCCATGTAGGCGTCCATGTGCTCAAAGCTGGTATAAGGGAAGCCTGTGCCGATCAGGCAATCCGATAACTCGGTTCGTTTACTGACGCGCAGGCGGTGATCGTTCAGATATGCCCCGCGACCGCGCGAGGCGGTAAATAAATCATTTTTGGTGGGATCGTAGATGACCGCCTGGGTCAGCACATTGTTGTGCAGCAGGGCGATGGACACGGCGTATTGCTGGAAGCCATGCAGAAAATTGGTGGTGCCATCGAGCGGGTCGATGATCCAGACATATTCCGACTTGCCTTGAGCGCCGCTCTCTTCTGCTAGAATTGCGTGGCCGGGATAGGCATCCAGCAAAGTGTCAATGATGGCTTGTTCGGCGGTACGGTCAACTTCGCTGACGTAATCCGAATGGGATTTTTTGGTCACCGTGAGATGGTCGAGATTATCGGCGGCGCGATGAATCAAATTGCCGGCACGACGCGCGGCTTTCACCGCGATGGTTAGCATGGGATGCATAGGGAGTCTTTTAAATTAATGTTAATGAGCGGTCGGATTATTCCGAAGGCGCATTTTAGTGTGAAAAGTGTTTTGGACAAACTGGTCAATTTAAATAATGTGCGTATAGTGCTCAGCCACACCACCCATCCGGGCAATATTGGCGCGGCTGCACGGGCAATGAAGACCATGGGATTGGCGCACCTATATTTAATCAATCCGCAGCGTTTTCCGGATCGCCAGGCCGAAGCGATGGCGGCGGGAGCAGAGGATGTGCTGCAAAGTGCGGTGGTATGCAGCTCGCTGGATGAGGCATTGCACGGTGCAGTGCTGGTGGCAGGAATGTCCGCGCGGGTGCGCGATATTTCACAAGAAGTGTTTGTGCCGCGCGTGGCGATGGCCATGATGATGGAGCAGGCGGCGGCACATCCGGTGGCATTGTTGTTTGGCACAGAAATGTCGGGACTGACCAATGACGAAATGGCGCGCTGTCAATTCATGGTGCGCATCCCGGCAAACCCGGAATATTCCTCGCTGAATCTGGCGGCAGCAGTGCAGGTGATGGGTTATGAGCTGCGGTTGGCCGCAACTGAGGGTGTGGTTGAACCGGGTCAGCGGGTAGCGCCAGAATTGGTACCCGCGCCTGCCGAGCAGATAGAGCGGTACTTTAAACATTTGGAAGAGACCTTGACCGGGATAGGATTTCTGCGCGACAAACAATCCACCAAGTTGATGTATAAATTACGTAGATTGTATGCCCGCGCGCGTCTGGAGCAGGAAGAGGTCAATATTTTGCGTGGTATTCTGACGTTAACGACGCAATATCACGATAAATTAAAGCAGAAAAGTGAATAAAGGAACCTCTGATTAAGTCCACCATGTACCGCGTTGCTGACAAAAACAGGATGATCGCAAGGCGCGCGACGCCGGTCGTAGTTCTTCTACGATGCCCCGTAATTATTCTACGAGGCACGGGAGCGCAACACCACGAGCGCCCGTTTTGGCCGTATCTCGAAACTGCGCTTCGTTTCATTTTGTTGCAACTCGCAAGGGAATTGGCTTTGCCGGCGGTCTGCTACGTCAGGCTCCTGGCGAAGGGAATAACCATTCGCGTTGTCGCCTTTCTTGCATCCCATCCCGCAAAGCCGAATTCGCGGCCATGTGGGACTTAATCAGAGGTTCCTAAATATGTTTGACACAATAAAAGAAGATATCGCCAGTGTTTTTGCCCGCGATCCGGCCGCACGCAGCACGTTTGAAGTATTGACCTGCTATCCGGGATTTCATGCGCGCCTTTTTCATCGCCTGGCACATGTATTATGGAAAATGAATGTGAAATGGCTGGCACGTTTTGTGTCGCATATAGGGCGATTTTTCACGGGTATAGAAATTCATCCCGGCGCGACCATAGGCCGTCGATTTTTTATCGATCATGGCATGGGTGTAGTGATTGGTGAGACGGCGGAAATTGGCGAAGATGTGACCCTTTATCACGGCGTGACACTGGGCGGTACGTCGTGGAAAGAAGGCAAGCGGCATCCTACCTTGGGCAACGGCGTGGTGGTGGGGGCGGGCGCAAAAATTCTGGGGCCGATCAGCATAGGTGACGGCGCGAAAATTGGCTCGAACGCCGTGGTAGTTAAAGATGTGCCGGCAGGGGCGACAGCGGCGGGCATCCCCGCGCGTATTTTGGATGATGCCACGACAGCAGCGCAGCAAGCCGGTAGAAAATCTGCGGCCTTTAATCCATATGGCATCACCGGCAATCAAAATGATCCGCTGGCACAGGCAATTCATGGCTTGTTGGGACACAGTGCGGCGGTCGATCAACGTATTGAACTTATCCTCAAGCGGCTGGAAAAAATGGGGGTAGATGTGGAAGAAGCGCGCGCGACAGCCGACAAATTTGATCCTGACTACCTGAATAAAATTGTTGATTAAAACGTTCGGGTATTCTAAAATCTCCCCAGTTGTCCGAGCCTGAAGCTATTTAATCCCAGCCCAAGTTATTTGAGCCCGCCCCGGTGTTCATGTTGGTGCCGGGTTTAATTTCCGGGTATACATTTCCGGGCGATAACATTATTTAGCGACAATCCTGTGTGCAATCAATTTCAGATTGTGTATTTGGGGAGGAATCATGCGTCTTACTACCAAGGGTCGTTTTGCCGTCACCGCGATGATTGATCTGGCCATGCGTGAAGGCACGAGCGATTCTGTCACGCCCA
>JBEBGP010000389.1:0-3120 GCA_040081045.1 Candidatus Nitrotoga sp. | reverse complement strand
AATCAGGATCAAGATTGTCCATCTGTGGCACTACTCCCACACGCAAACGCGCTGTGCTGGCCTGTTGCGGAATGGGATGTCCAAGCAAATTCAGCGTGCCGGCTGCGGGCTCAATCAAGCCCAACAAGAGCCGCAAGGTTGTTGTTTTGCCCGCGCCATTGGGGCCCAGCAGGCCGTAGCATTCACCTTTGTTGATGGACAGATTGATATTGTTGATCACCTTGTGCCCGGCATACGACTTGTGTAAATTCTGCGCGGAAATGACGGCGGTCATAAGCTGTGGCCAATAAAATAGTGCCGTACCAGTTCTTTGATCTTATGCAATTGTCCGTGAAAATAATGTCCGGTGTCCGGTATGACCACAATCGGCAAATGTTGCGGGCGCGCCCACTGCAAGGCCGCGCTCAGCGGAATAACCTCGTCAACTTCACCATGAATTACCAATGTGTGATCCGGCACTGAGGGCATTTTGAAGCGTACTATGGCGGGTGCAATGAGCACCAAATGTTGTGCATTGAGCTGCTGCGCCGCACACGCCTGCACATATCCGCCGAATGAAAAACCGGATAGTGTCAGGGGCAAATTTCCCAATGCTGTGCGCGCATAGTTTGCTACTGTAATTGCGTCATCAACTTCGCCCTGACCGTGATCATAGGCGCCCGCGCTCGCCCCCACTCCCCGAAAATTAAAGCGCAACGCGGCAAAGCCGAGTTCGGTAAAAGTCTTGGCCAGTGTGGTGACAATTTTGTGCTCCATCGTGCCGCCTTGTGTGGGCAGCGGATGCGCGATAACGGCGATGGCATGGGGTGTTGCGTGGGGCATATGAACAGCGACTTCCAGCGCACCGGTCGAACCGGTGATGATAATGGATTCAGGCTTGGGCATCATATGAGCAACCGCTTAACAATCCGCCCATGCAATATGTGCTCCGAGATAATTTCATCCACATCTTTTTCGTCAGTGTAGGTATACCAAATGCCCTCTGGATACACCACCAGTACGGGGCCTTCAGAGCAACGATCCAGACATCCCGCGCTATTGATACGAATGCTATGCTCGGGCAAGTTCAGTGCCTTTACCTTGCCTTTGGCATAGTCGCGCATTTTCTGTGCGCCAAAATTCTGGCAGCACTCCGCGCCATCGTCGCGCTGGTTCGTACAGAAAAAAACGTGTCGTTTGTAATAACTCATATTATCTGCTCCAATGGAATGCATAATTATACCGCGCATCATTATTTTTTCTGTTGGATCAGTATTCCAGTTCCAGACAGAAGGAGCGCAAAGCGGTGGGGACAGGTGACAATATGCGGTTATTGCCGATTCATCGGGAACTAAAATTGCCCTATCTGCTGCGCCATAAATAGATAAGTAATAGCACCGGGAAAATATAAGTGACAGTTTGTGATAACTGGCTATAGTTAAACAGGTGCCCATACTGCAATTGATACAAACGACGAATGGCGAATGGCGCGGAGCTATCCAGAATCCAATTGGTCAGCAGCGTATAGCCGAGTGCTGCACCGGCTGTACCCCATAAAATATTTTTCCGCGACCAGTGTTTTTCCATCAGCATCAGAAAAAATATGCCCGCACATATACCAAGCAGGGATTCACTATTTATCCACAAGAACAGCGCCCAGGATTTCAGCAATATTGCTGCCGTGATAAATTTGGCCAAAACAACCGCGCATAACACCAGTAGTAGCGTAATCAGCAAATGCCGCTGCTGATTCAATAAACTCAACAGTAGCAACCCCAGCATCAGCAGATTAAGCGATACCGTAATGCTATCCAACCATTGAAAGGGTGCAGGTGCGGTCATGGCCAACGGCAGATGCGCCACGTCTCGCGGAAACACGTGGCCTAGCAAGGGTAACAGCGGATTGATTTGCGCGAATATCCATAATGCAACCAGCGCCAAACCGAAATTGGCAGCATTTCCCGCTATAAAAAAGCGGTTTCGATGCGCTTGCAAACGTGCGATTAACAGAGTGCGCGTAGTCACGCTGACCACCAACAATGCGCCCGCCAGCGCGCCCAGAGAATTCGCGACAAAATCCAGGTTGGAACTAATGCGCGAAGGCAGATACATTTGCGCGTATTCCATCGTGGCTGAAAACCCCATTGCACACAACAGTGTCAGCAGCACGCACCAGGTTGCTGTCAGTTGCGTATGAAAACTAAGTCCCAGCAGAAAACCAAAAGGAAGGTAGGCCAGCAGGTTAATGGTGAAATCAAACCAGGTATATTGCCGATGCAAGGGTACGGACATAACCTCTAAAAAATTAAGTCCCTGATCTTGCCAGCCAGTGAATGGTGACAAGCTGCCGTATACAATAAACAATGCATAACCCGCAGCCAGATGAAAGCGTAGCCGTTCTCGTGTAACCGGTAAATGTGGCTTATTCATGGTTAGATGGCTTCTTGATTGGAATGAGTGTAACTGATTTCCTATGCGCTTCGCCAATGCAATCTCTGGCGATGGTGCGTAAAATAAATATGACCAGAAACTTGCCCGCTGGTAACAAGTCGAAACGTGAGTCTGCCTGTGCAGAAAAAATACTTCGGCGGGCTGATTACTTTGGCAAATTGGCTGGTCGGTGACGGCTCGTTTAGTATTACCGTATAATTGCGTCCCACTGTTCATTGCCACTATATGCAGGATCGGAATATTGACCCAAAGCATCCTAATATTCATGCGCTACCAGGACGATTTTGAATACTGCTAATTTATTTGCCTTTGGCATCAATCACCACACCGCGCCGCTTGCCGTGCGCGAGCAGGTTGCTTTCAATATGGAAGCGACAGAGCCTGCATTGCGTGATCTGATTAACCACGGGGCAGCCAGGGAAGCCACCATTCTTTCCACCTGCAATCGCACCGAGGTGTATTGCAGTACACATGCACCGGAACAAATTGTAAATTGGCTGGCGAATTATCATCATTTACAGCCCAGTAAAATCGAACCGTATATATACATGCTGCCGCAAGAACAGGCCGTCAAACATGCGTTCCGCGTGGCCAGCGGCCTGGATTCCATGGTGCTTGGCGAACCTCAAATTCTGGGGCAAATGAAGCTGGCAGTGAAGCAAGCCGAGCAGGCCGGGACACTGGGGCTCT
>JBEBGP010000001.1:0-3136 GCA_040081045.1 Candidatus Nitrotoga sp. | reverse complement strand
TGGCAGGAGGTGTCGCAGTTATTAAAGTGGGCGCTTCAACTGAAGTTGAGATGAAAGAGAAAAAGGCGCGTGTAGAAGATGCCTTGCATGCCACACGTGCCGCAGTTGAAGAAGGTATTGTGCCCGGCGGTGGCGTAGCTTTACTGCGTGCCAAGTCTGCGATAACCAGTCTTAAAGGGGATAACCACGATCAAGATGCAGGTATTACGATAGTGTTGCGTGCCTTGGAATCACCATTGCGCGCTATTATAGAAAATGCGGGTGAAGAAGCTTCTGTGGTCGTCAGCAAAGTTCTGGAAGGAAAAAAGAATTTCGGTTATAACGCGGCAAGTGGCGAGTATGGGGATTTGTTGGCGATGGGCGTGGTTGATCCGACCAAGGTAACGCGTGTGGCATTACAAAATGCGGCATCTATCGCGGGCTTAATGCTGACTACTGACTGTATGGTTGCCGAGTTGATAGAAGACAAACCAGCCGGCACTGCAAATGCCGGAAATCCAGATGTAGGCGGATTTGGCGGCCAGTATTAATAAGCGAAGATAATTATTGTTGTCTAGTAAAAACCCCGCCTAGTGCGGGGTTTTTACTGATGCAACAAAAGAAGCAATCAGTAAAGCCTGAATAT
This sequence comes from Candidatus Nitrotoga sp., assembly GCA_040081045.1. Lineage (GTDB taxonomy): Bacteria > Pseudomonadota > Gammaproteobacteria > Burkholderiales > Gallionellaceae > Nitrotoga. Next base: position 2,511 of record JBEBGP010000001.1, on the reverse strand, counting down.
GCCCCAAAACAAACAGAAGTGGGTCAAGTCTATCATTGTGTGGCAGTGGATAATGCCGTATTAAAAATCTATTTGGCCGCGCATTTGAAAGATTCTCGCATTACCGTGCACATTATCTTTTTTGTGATTGACATACACATAATTCGCCATCAAACGAGCATATTTGTTTATATACCAGTTAAGCCCCAGGGTGATATCACTCATTTTGCTGCCGTTATTAATCCTATCGTTGATAGCACTGTTGCGCACCGCCACTTCCCAAGCTCCACTGCCATTTTTGGGTTTGATTGAATCGAAACTGCCGTTTTTGTAAGGACGAGACTCTCCGGTCAAAAACCAACTGGCATAGACATAATAACCGTCCACTCTCCGCCTCTGATCGCCATCACCAAGACTGATATCAGCCCGCTCATATTCCGTCTGTACGGAAACACTCCCCCAGACAGCGGCAGTTTCTAAACCAGTTAGCACAACTCTATCGACATCCCCGATCGTCCCCGTTGTAAACCAGGCAGGCGTCAGACTGGACTCAGCGCGCGAACGGTAGCGTTGTCTGCGATCTTTCAGCAGACGATAACTGGCCATCGTACCCAAATGCAGTATCCTATTTTTTGTATGGATGGGAGCATAGGCTACACGTCCGGTGAAGGACTTTTTAAGGTTATTAATATTTCTCGGATCTTCCGTAAACCCGCCCACTGCCAGATAAAATTCCTTTGTAGGGGCGGCGGAAATACGGATACCCAGATTGCTTGGGGGAGAAAATGCATGTGGCAAGCCACGTTCCATAAAGGTGATATCGCTGGAACTGGTAGCACCTTCCAGGCTGAATGGTTCCGATATCTGCCCACCCGCAATCTCTACTTTACTAAAGCCAGAATAAGATATGGAATAAGATGGCCTGAAAATCTGACCGGTACTATTACTCCCCAACAAATTGATGGCATCGGTGAAATTCAGACCCACATCATATTCCCAATCCCCATATAAAGCCCCATCTATCGCAAGGCGTGCGCGACGAAATCCACTTTCGCTGGTATAGCCTGTTGTTAATCCCTGCAACGAGTGATAACCCTGGTACCGAACGACATCGTATATAAGCGTTCCACCGACATCGTAAGTAAATTGTGAGGGTGAGGGGGCTATAACAGCTTTGTTAATTTCTGGTTGGGAACCAATATCTGATTGAGAACCAATATCTGGTTGGGGACCAATAATAATTCGTATGGGGGAGCTGCCCTCCTCCAGCGTTGCCGCTTGCGGCTGACCCAAGGCAAAAATCGCGCTGACAACCAGCACGATAAGCATTAGTTCTGATGAAAAGTCTCGGTACTGTCGCATTAGCAGGTTATATTTTTAGTCATGCGAATGCATGAATTGATCCACTAAAATATATTAAAACCTTCATATCAGTCTGTCCCAAATAAATCACGACTGTATATTTTTTCAGTTACATCCCGAATTTCATCGGTGATGCGGTTTACAGCTATTACGTCAGACTCTTTCTTAAATTGTGCCAGATCATTCACCACTCTGGAATGAAAGAACTCTTTCTCTTTCAGGGCTGGTTCATAAACAATAACTTCGATGCCTTTGGCCTTGATGCGCTTCATAATGCCTTGGACGCTGGAAGCACGAAAGTTGTCTGAGCCAGCTTTCATAATGAGCCGGTAGATACCGACAATCTTGGGGTTACGCATGAGTATGCTGTTGGCGACAAAATCCTTGCGCGTAGTGTTGGCTTCGACAATAGCATGGATGAGGTTTTGCGGAACATCCTGATAATTGGCGAGCAGTTGTTTAGTGTCTTTGGGCAGGCAGTAACCGCCGTAGCCAAAAGAAGGATTGTTGTAATGATTGCCAACACGGGGATCCAGGCTGATTCCCTGAATAATTTGTTTGGTATCCAGTCCGTGGGTAGCTGCATAGGTGTCCAGCTCATTGAAGTAAGCTACGCGCATCGCAAGGTAGGTATTGGCAAACAGTTTGATCGCTTCGGCCTCCGTTGAATCGGTGAATAGAACAGCGATACCCTGTTTGATCGCACCTTGTTTGAGCAAATTGGCAAAGGTCTCGGCACGCTTGGAGCGTTCGCCAACAACGATGCGCGATGGATGCAAATTGTCATACAGGGCACGACCTTCACGCAGAAATTCGGGCGAGAAAACAAGGTTATCGCAGCCAAATCGCGCGCGTGCTTTAACAGTGTAGCCCACGGGAACAGTAGATTTAACAATCATCATTGCCCGTGGATTGATGCTGAGTACATCTTGAATTACTGACTCGATAGAGTAAGTATTAAAATAGTTGGTCTCCGGATCGTAATCAGTTGGCGTAGCGATGATGACGTAGTCCGCGCCGATGTAGGCTTCGCGCTTGTTCAGCGTGGCTTTGAAGTTGAGGGGTTTGTGCTGGAGGTAGTCTTCAATCTCAACGTCTTCGATAGGCGAGTGCTTACGGTTGAGCATCTCAATCTTTGCAGGATCGATATCGAGCGCTACTACTTCATTG
>JBEBGP010000243.1:0-11813 GCA_040081045.1 Candidatus Nitrotoga sp. | reverse complement strand
CGTGCATTCCATCCCGCAAAGCCGATGTCGCGGCCATGTGGGATTAAATCAGTGCTTCCCTAAGGAAAAACCGAACAGTTGATCGCCACACGGCTCCGACTACTCCACTCTCCGTTGCCTTACTGGTGTAAAGCCCGAGTTAGTGGTGAATTGCAGCGTTAATCGAGTCATCATTCGCGTCAATTTTTGGTGATAATTCAATCATCCACCATAAGGAATCAAACATGCCAAAACCCGCACCAGCAAAACCAGACACAGCATCGGAAACCGAAGCACTGCCACCCAAGAAAAACAAAAAAAAACTCATTATCATTATCGCAACCGTGCTGCTGCTGGCGGGTAGCGGGGCGGTGGCATTTCTGTTGATGAAGCCGGCAGTACCAGCAAAACAGGGTGAGGAGGCCGTCGCAAAACAGGATGAGGAGGCTGCTGCACAAACCGAAGATGAGACACCCGTTATCCCCCCGAAATTCATTGCTCTTGGCACCTTTACCGCCAACCTGATACGCGAAGAGGGTGATCGGTACCTGCAAGTTGCCATATCGCTCAAGGTAACCCAACCGGAGCTGGAAGAAAAAATCAAAGCTGCTAATCCCGAGATCCTGCATCACGTGAACATGCTGCTGCAAAGCAAACGACCTTCCGATCTCGCTTCTATTGAGGGCAAGGAAAAACTGGCTCAACAAATCAAGGGCAAGGTTGAACATGTATTGGGTTTGCGCGATGCCGCACCGGCAACTACGGAAATCAAATCACCTGACGCTGAAGTAGCGCCAGCCGCACCAGCCGAAACACCGGTTAGCCAGAGTGGCGTGTCGGATGTACTGTTTACTTCATTCATTATTCAATAACAAAAAATGAGCGAATTTCTCTCACAAGACGAAGTTGATTCCCTGCTCAAGGGGGTAACCGGCGAAACGGATGATGCCAAAGATCAATCGAAGGCTGCACCCGGGGAGGTTCGCTCGTACAATCTTGCTTCACAGGAACGCATCGTGCGCGGGCGCATGCCCACCATGGAAATCATCAATGAGCGTTTTGCGCGATTATTCCGCATCGGCTTGTTCAATTTCATCCGCCGCACCCCGGAAATTTCGGTCGGTCCGGTGCGGGTTTTGAAATTTGGCGAATATATCCGCAATCTGCATGTACCCACCAACCTGAACATCATTCAAGCCAAACCGTTGCGTGGCTACGCTTTGTTCATCTTTGATCCAAACCTGGTGTTTCTGGTTGTGGACAATATGTTCGGTGGAGACGGGCGATTCCACACCCGCGTGGAAGGCCGCGAGTTCACCCAGACCGAACATCGCATCATCCAGAAACTGCTGGCAGTTGTGTTTGAGACTTACGGTAAATCCTGGGAAGCAGTACACCCGCTGGAATTTGAATTTGTGCGCTCAGAAATGAACCCGCAGTTTGCCAATATAGCCACTCCCAACGAGGTGGTCATCGTCACCACCTTTGACATCGAGTTGGCCGGCAACGGCGGCGCATTCCACGTTTGCATGCCCTACTCCATGCTCGAACCAATCAAGGATTTGCTCTACAGCCCCATGCATGGTGAACACCAAGCCATGGATCACCGCTGGTTGCAGCTGCTATCCAAACAGGTGCAGTCCGCCAATATTGAACTGGTTGCCATGCTCGGCCAAGCCGAAGTGTCAGTGGAGCAAGTATTAAAAATGCGCAGTGGAGATATTGTTCCGCTGGAGGTTGATGAAAATATTACTGCATCGGTAGATGGCGTGCCGGTAATGGAATGTAAATATGGCGCATTCAACAATCAATATGCCTTAAGAGTTGAAAAAATACTCTCGACTAACGAAGGAGAAAGACATGGCTGAGGAAACCGCAAGCGGCGAAGCAATTTCAACCGACGATTGGGGCGCAGCCATGGCCGAACAGGCCGCTACCCCCGCTGCACCGGCAGAACCAACCAAACCGCACGCATTTGAGCAGTTCGGGGCAGGCAGGTCGGCAACGGCGCAAAACGATCTCGACATGATTCTGGACATCCCGGTACAAATGACTGTTGAGCTGGGGCGCACCAAAATGCCGATAAGAAATTTACTGCAACTGGCGCAAGGTTCCGTCGTTGAACTGGCCGGCATGGCTGGCGAACCGCTGGATGTAATGATTAACGGTTTTTTGGTCGCACAAGGCGAAGTCGTGGTGGTAAACGATAAACTGGGCATCCGTCTGACGGACATCATTACCCCCTCCGAGCGGTTGCGCCGCTTGAACAAATAACATGCTTGCCAAACTTAGTTATCTGATTGCCACGACGTTATTGGCAACTTCCGCACTGGTGTGCTTTGCAGAAGGGACACGCCCTGCCTACACCCCGCCGCCGCCCGCTGTCAGTACGGGAAGCCTTGTGCAAATCATTTTCAGTTTGCTGCTGGTATTGGCCGCTATCGTTCTGGTTGTCTGGATACTCAAGCGCATGAATGTGGCTCAGCAGGGTTCCAGCAATCTGCTCAAAGTTGTGGGAGGTGTGGCAATAGGCCAGCGCGAACGCATCGTGCTGGTCGAAGTGCAGGACACCTGGCTGGTGGTTGGCGTGGGCCCCGGGCAAATTCGCACCCTGCACACATTCCAGAAAACAGAGGGATTACATACCGATCCAAAATTTTCGGACATTCCGCCCGCAGAAAACAAGTTCTCAAAGCTTCTATCCTCAATTATCAAATACCGCAAACAATGATTAATTCCAATTCCATTTTATCAGTGCTACTGTGCTGGCTCCCGCGCTCGCTCCTGATGAAACTACTAGCCATCCCACTTTGCAACCAAAAAACGGTTGCAAAGTGGTTGGTTATAGCCGTACTACCTGTACTGTCTTCGTCGCTCGCTTGTCGCCGCCTTGTATCACTTTCAAACTGGAACTGGAATAAGAAATCAATGGACTCTGTTTCAGCCCGAAGGGCGAATGCAATCAAGCCGGATAAGATATTGCCCGACAAACCGGATGCGGGATGGTCATGGCATGGTGTTGCCCGTCATGGATATCTTATTGCTGCCGTTCTGTTGCTGCTCGGATTGACACAGAACGCTGCAGCCGCAACCGGACTGCCCGCATTGACCAGCACACCCGCACCGGGCGGTGGGCAGACATATAGCTTAAGCCTGCAAACCCTGCTGTTGCTCACCTCGCTGAGTTTTCTGCCGGCGATCCTGTTGATGATGACCGGCTTCACGCGCATCATCATCGTGTTAAGCCTGTTGCGTTCCGCCATCGGCACACCCTCATCGCCGCCCAATCAGGTATTGATCGGTCTGGCTTTATTTCTGACGTTCTTCGTCATGTCGCCGGTGCTGAACAAAATTTACACCGATGCCTATTTGCCGTTCAGCGAGAACAAAATTGATTTCCAACGCGCCCTTGAAAAAGGCAGTGTACCGCTCAAGGCTTTCATGCTGCGCCAGACCCGCGAAACTGATCTGGCCTTGTTCGTCCGAATTTCAAACAGCGAGCCATTGCAAAATGCCGATGCCGTACCGTTGCATATACTGGTACCGGCTTATGTGACCAGCGAATTGAAAACCGCCTTTCAGATTGGCTTTGTGGTGTTCATTCCGTTTCTTATCATTGATATGGTGGTAGCCAGCGTACTGATGTCCATGGGTATGATGATGGTATCACCGGCAATCATTTCACTGCCCTTCAAGATCATGCTGTTTGTGCTGGCCGACGGCTGGAACCTTTTGATTGGCTCGCTGGTGCAGAGTTTTTACACATGACTCCCGAGGCCGTCATTACCATCGGACAACAGGCTGTCGAAATGACGCTCATGATTTCCGCACCCATGCTGCTCATTGCGCTGGTGATTGGTCTGGTGGTAAGCATTTTTCAAGCTGCAACGCAGATTAACGAACAGACCTTGTCTTTCATTCCCAAGTTGCTGGGCATATTTGTGGCCCTGATAATCAGCGGACCATGGATGATCAACACCATGGTGGGTTATATCCAGCGCCTGTTCGGAAACATCCCCTGGATGATTGGATAATCCGTGCAATGATCAGCATAACCAGCGCACAACTCGATTTCTGGCTGGCCACACTCATATTTCCGCTGACGCGCATTCTGGCAATGATTGCCAGCTCTCCAATACTCGGCAACCGGCAAGTCCCGACACGCGTCAAAATAGGCTTATCCGTCCTGCTCGCCATTATTATTGCGCCAACCATCGGTGAAATACCCCCAGTCGCCGTCGGCTCCCCGCAGGGACTGTTGATTATGGTTCAACAGATTATTATTGGCGTGGCAATGGGATTTACCATGCGCTTGATCTTCACTGCTGTTGAAATGGCCGGTGAATTGGCAGGATTGCAGATGGGGCTGGGATTCGCCAGCTTTTATGATCCGATCAATGCCACCCACTCCGCTACCATCGCCCAATTGCTGGGAATCATAGCCAGCCTGGCATTCCTGGCGATAAATGGACATTTGTATTTGCTGTCTGCCCTGGCAACAAGTTTTCAGACGCTTCCAATTGGCAGCATGATGTCAGATAAAAGCACCTATGGCGTGGTCAGCTGGGGCGCAAGCATCTTTACTTATGCGGTACAAATTTCATTGCCCATACTGGCCGCATTACTGATCACCAATATTGCGCTGGGCATACTGACTCGCGCCGCGCCACAACTTAACCTGTTCGCCGTTGGTTTCCCCATCACGCTGGCAATCGGTTTTCTGATGCTCGCACTATCCATGCCCCACTTCATCCCGTTACTGGACCGGCTCGTTCAGGAAGGATTGGGCATGGCACTCAGCTTGAAAGGAAATGGGATGGACGCCTCCCTCCCATCTCCTTAAACCGGATCAGAGATAATCGAACAGAGAAAGACCTGTCACTTTGGCAAAGGATTTTTGTGCCGCCTCCAAGGTCATCTGCTGCTGGGTCAGGTCGCTTATTGCCTTGTTGTAATCCACATCCTGCAGTTGCGACAGGGTTTGTTTGAACTGCAATCCCAAATCTTCGCCGGCCAGCTGCAACGAGTCGATTTCGTTAAGCCGCAAGCCCAACGAAGCCCGTGTATTCAGAACATTATTCAGAGCGTTATCCAGATGGTTGATCCCGCGCAACAGGCTGTTAGATAGATTGGCTCCTGCTACGGGCGTGTTCAACGCATTGATCAAATCAGAAATGGTTTTAAACACGCTTTGGTTGGTGCTGGGAGCAACTGTGAATACATCACCATTGGCGGGTGCTCCTTTGATACTGGTCTGCATTCCATCAAAAATGATGGCCTGCCCGCTGACATACGGATTACCCGACGACACCACTGTGGCAGTTGTAGTATTCGTTATGTCATAAGTTGTTACGGTTCCGGTCACGTTGAACGACACACTATAGTTATTGCCGGTCAATAACGCCGGATTGGATACCGATCCCGGGCTGACTACTCCGCTGCCAGTGTTGGATGCCGCTGCCTGAACGTCGAAAGTGCCGTTGCCATTCTTTATACGCATGAAAATATCCGCACCGGAATCACCGGAAGCCATTTGTCGCGATGCACTCACCTGCACCAGACGCTGCCCGTTATCACCGAAATAACCAACGCCGGCAGGCGTGCCGGCAAAGGGTGGTGTTCTGGATTGAAAGCCGGAAAATAAATAATTTCCAACCCCGTCTGTACTGTTTGCCAGGCCAACCAATTCTTCCAGCCGTCCGCTAAAATCTGCGGCTATGGTTTTGCGTTCGCTATTGCCGAGCAAACCATTACCGGCACCGATCGTGGCAGTTCTTACCTCCACCAGCAGGCTGGTCACGCTCTGCAGCATGCCTTCGGCAATGGACAGGGAATGGCGCGCAGCTTCCCGATTCGACGAGTATTGCGTGTTCATCGTATCCGACTGGCTGACCTCCAAAGCCCTTGCCGCCGCAACCGGATCATCTGATGCGGTTAATATCCTGCGTCCGCTGGCAATCTGCTGCTGGGTATGTAACATCCGCGCCTGCTGCTGATTCAGCGCGGCGACAGCGCTATCAAACAGGGTACTCGAACTGATACGCATCACACACCTACCTTTCTAGGGAACCGCTAATTAAATCCTTCATGAACCGCATTGTTGGCAAAATTGCGATGATCGCCAAGCGTGCGACGAAGGTCGTAGCTCGGACTACGATGCCGAGGAGCGAACATCGCGAGCACGCTATTTTGCTGCAACCCCAACGGGCACTGGTTTTGCGGGCGGCCTGTCGCGTTGTGCTCGTTGCGAAGGGAATCAACCATTCGCTTCCTCGCACGCCTTACATCCCATCCCGCAAAACCGAGTGTGCGGTCATGCGGGACTTAATCAGCGGTTCCCTAAAGACAACAAAGCATCGAACATGGTGTTGGCAATTTGCATCGCCTTGGCAGCGGCCTGGTAAGCATGCTGATAACGCAACAAATTCGCCGCCTCCTCATCCAGGTTCACCCCGGAAACTGCCTGCTGCGATGCTACGGTTTGATCCACCATATTATTTTGCGCCTGGCTGGTCACATTGAGCTCGTGGGTTTTGGCACCGACCTCTCCGACCAGTTGCCCATAAGCACCCTGAAAACTGGTAGTACCGTTTGCCATCAGGTTCTTTGTTTGCAGCCCAGCCATCAACAAAGCGTTACGATTATCACCCGTCGCATTGGTGTTGGCTGTGACATCAAAAACATCACCCGCTTGGGGTATTCCAGTGATTTGCACCGTCCATCCGTTATAGCTGATGTTGCTGCCGGCCGTATAGGGCACGCTGGGCGGATTGCCGGTTCCATTGCCAGTCACGGAGAACGTGGTGGGGGGATTGTTGAAAACAATGCGCACGGCCTGCCGCAAATTCACATCAACCGGCGGCGGCACATTGACTGTCCCGCTGCTGATCTGCCCCGTTCCGATATTGGTCAGGGCAGCATCCGCACGCATTGGTGCAGCCGCTGCGATTTTTGCCGGATCATTAATGGCCAGCGCAATATCACGTGCGGCATTTGCAGTGGGTCGGATTAGAAAGCTATCGCCCGCCGACATCGCTCCCGAGGCCAGCGTAATTGCAAAACCCTCCACGGTCGGAGAAGGGGTCAATGTTACGCCCAAATTGGTGACCGTGTTGTCCGACAGGCGTACCACGGAATAATTGCTGCCATCAAAACGCAATTGGTAATCGCTGGTAGTCAGGGCAGACACACTAACAATCGTGGCGGAAATCGTTGCCGTGCCGATATTGTTCACCCCTTTGGCAATATGTGGCGCGGCGGCATTGAAAAGACTGCCGCCCGGGAAACCGTTCAAATCCTGACCTAACATGCTCTGCTGGTTGACACTGATCGCCAGTCCCAGCGCCACACGGCCAAGCGAGTTGCGGGCGGACTCCAGACTTTGATCACGAAAAGCGAGATAAGCACCAAGATTCCCGGTTTGCAGGCTACTTTGCTGCAATGGCATGATGTTCATTCCAATCTGATAAGCGATATCAACCCTGCTCGGATCGCCGGCCGACTGAACGGGGCGCAATGACATCGCCCGCTCATCAATCACCAACGCCTGTCCGTTGCCGATAAACAGACTGCTCGTGCCATCCGGTTGCGCTTGCACGCTGACATTGATTTCCTTGTTCAGTTGGCTGATTAATTGATCGCGCTGATCCAGCAAATCATTCGGCAATTGCCCGTTCTGGCTGGATGCAGTGGCACGTTTGATATTGCCGTTCAGAGTGGCAATTTGTTGTGCATAGGTATTGATGGTATTGACGGTACTGGTAATTTGACCGGTCAACCCGTTGGCTATATCGGTCAGGCGCTGGTCTATCGCCTGAAAACGGTTGACCACAAACTGTGCGCTGCCCAACAGGGTTTGTCGCGCCGGAACCGATTCAGGGTTGTTGGCAACCCCGTTCATCGCACTGAAAAACTCCTGCATCGCCGGCGAAGCACCTGCGGTGGGATCGGCAACCAGATTGTCGATCTGTTTCATTGCGGTGTAATAGGTACTCAAATAACTGGCTCGGGTCTGTTCCTGCATCACCTGAGTATTCAAGAACTGATCGTAAATTCTTCTTACCCCCGTGACATCTACTCCCTGCCCGACAAATCCGGCACCAGTCTGCTGGCCGGCACGGGCACCGACCAGCACTTCCTGGCGGCTGAATCCGGGTGTACTGGCATTGGCAATATTGTGCTGAGTGGTAGCCAGACCAGTCTGGGCAGCATTCATGCCACTTAAAGCCGAAGTAAATAAATTGCTCATTACGCTTCTCTCTCTGTCCCCGCCACGTAATCCTGTCCAAAATGGAGAGGAGGTATTATCCCTTCCCGCTCCGGAAAGGCCGGAATTAAAGACGTGCTCAATTTCTTATCGGTGCATTCGGCAAATTCTTTAACCTGAAACAGCGCCTGGGGAAGCACTGATTTATCCTCCATGAGCCGCGTTGCTCGCTCCTTGTTTGGAATGACCAAACCGCGTCTCACGCGCCTTGCACCGCATCCCGATTTCCCCTGTTCGCACTCGTCGCATGATTGTCAACAGACACTGGTTTAACCCCGGCTTGCTTGTGCTGATAAGTCCCGCAGAATTCCAAAAAAGAGCTTGCATCCATCGGTTTGGCGACGAAATATCCCTGCGCCACATCACAATTGACCGCTTTCAACACATCCCAGTCGGCTTGCGATTCCACACCCTCGGCAACGCTCTTGATGCCCAGGCGGTGCGCCATTCCTACGCTCGATTCAACGATGGCGCGCGTCGCGTCATTGGTCACGCAGCCCGTCACGAAACTCCGATCGATCTTGAGTTCAGTGAACGGAATGCGCGTCAATTGCTGCATGCTTGCATAACCGGTTCCATAATCGTCAATGGACAGCCCGAACCCGTGCATCCGCAAGCGAACCAGATTTTCCAGTGCCTGGGCAACATTCGACATGGCTGCAGACTCGGTAATCTCCAGTGTCATATAACGCGGGTCAAACCTGGTTGAACGCACAATCTCCGTGATCCGGTCGGCGAGCATCACATCGGTCAGCGAAACCAGCGAAAGATTCACGGAAACCGTCCAATCATGACCTTTTTTACGCCATCCGCAGCACGCCTGCGCCGATTTCTCCAGCATCTGGTAGGTCAGCTCGTTGATGTTGCCGGTTTTTTCGAGCAGGGGAATGAACTCATAGGGAGAAACCACGCCATGCACGGGATGACGCCAGCGTGCCAGGGCTTCCGCGCCCAATACCCGATCTGTCACGAGGCTTATCTTGGGCTGGAAGAATGGTTCGAACTCCTTGTGTTGCACTCCGCTCAAAATCTCATTAATTCCGAAACCTGGCGTGCCGCTTGCAACTTGTTTCGGTTTCGGTCTGAATTGCTTATGCCGTGCAATAATGTCCCTGAACTGATCGAGACTGGCTGGTTTTTCAATCACGCCGAGCAGCCGTATGTTATATGCCTGCGTCATTTTTTCCACCGAAGCCAGCAAAGCCGGCCCCTCTGCACTGAGGATGACAACCGAGGCTGTGCTGTTCACTTCTCCCAGATGACGGATAAGCTCCATACCATCCATGCCACGCATGTTCAGGTCGCACAGTATCAAGTCAACCGTGGCAGGTGCCAGGTCATGCATCAACGCCAGCGCCTGCGTGCCGTCACAGGCCTCCAGCACCCGCTGCACCCCCAGGGAGCGCAGCATAATCGCCATGGTACGACGCTGGAAACCGTGGTCTTCAACGACCAGCGTAATCAATTTACTGTCCATTTTTATTGTCCGTTGCCTGTTCTTTCATCCTGATTTCCGCCCATCACCCCGGCCAGATGGGATTCCAGCCGAAGCAGCGCCGCCTTTATGGTGGACGTACTCGCTGGCTTGCCCTGCCGCATGGCATGTTCCATAGCCTCGCAAGCGGCTGCCATCTCGCGTGCGCCGACCACCCGGCTGGCACCTTTCATGCGATGTGCGATACGCATGGACGCTTGAAAGTCCCACATTGCCACTGCGGCTTCCAGTTCGGCGAAATCAGATCGAGTCTGTGACATGAAATTCAGCAGTATTTCCATTTTATCGGCAGGATTGTCGGAAAGTTCATCCAGCACCGTAAAATCGGCAGACGCAGCTTGTGCATCGTCCCGTTGCCGGTGCCCGGTGCGCGCAGGCCGGGTCGGGGCAGCAGCCTTCAGCCACCTTGATAACACCTCTCCCAATTGGGTTAATCCGACTGGTTTGACCAGCAACTCATCCATGCCGGCGGCGCGGCAACGCTCAACTTCCTCCTCAAGCGCATTGGCCGACCAGCCGAAGACAGGCATGCGGGAACGCGCTTCACTGGCCTCGATGTTGCGTATGGCCCGCGCAAATTCATAGCCATCCATCTTCGGCATATGGCAGTCGGTGATAACCAGGGCGAAACGGTCATTCCGCCACTGCGCAAGCGCCGCTTCTCCATTTTCCACAGACTGGGCACGCAGCCCCAGCAACCCGAGCTGGATCACCATGAGTTTGCGATTGATCGGATCATCATCCACCACTAGGACAACGGGTGCATCCGCTTGCACAATGCTGAAATTCCGGTTCTGAACCAATGCTGTATTTGCCGGTATTTTTGGAGCCGGTTTTACTGCCGTCGCCGATACGGGCAAGCTCAGGGTGAGACTGAAAGTTGAACCCAGTCCCGGCGTACTTTCCAGATCAATTTGCCCGTTCAGCATCGTCGCCAGACTGCGGCAGATCGCCAACCCCAGCCCGGTTCCACCGTACATGCGGGCCGTCTCGGCACTCTCCTGACTGTAACTCTGGAACAGGCGTTGCCGAACCTCTTCCTCTATACCTATACCCGTATCCTGGACGGAGAAGCACATTTGCTCGATACCACCCTGCCGGTCGAGCAATTCAACCCGCACCTGGATCCGCCCCTTGAGGGTAAACTTGAGCGCGTTGCTGACAAAATTATTGAGTACCTGCGAGAGACGCAGCGGATCGACCAGGTGCGCTGGACTGATGCGTGCATCGACGTACTGTTCAAGTATCAGACTCTTCGCGCTGGCCACACGCGCATAGGTGTTCACCACCCCCGCCACGAGCTGGGTAATCGAAGTGACTTGTGGAGCGAGCTCCAGTTTTCCGGCCTCGATCTTGGACCAGTCGAGGATATCGTTGACGATCCGCAGCAGGCTCTGGCTGGCATCCATCGTCGTTTGCAGCGTGTCGCGCTGATCGTCATTGAGCGGTGTGTAATCAAGCAGCTCCAGCATGCCTATCATTCCCCCGAGCGGCGTGCGGATTTCGTGGCTCATCACGGCCAGAAAAGAATCTTTGGCGCGATTGGCCATTTCCGCAGCTTCCCGTGCAGAGTCGATCGCCTGTTCCACCCGCTTGCGCTCGGTAATGTCCGTACGTATTGCAATGTACTGCACCGGCTTGCCGCGCTCGTCGAGGAAGGGAACGATAGTGCTCGCCACCCAATAGAACGCGTCGTCCTTGGCACGGTTTCTGATCTCGCCCTGCCAGACCTGTCCGCTACTGATGGTCTGCCACATCTCGCGAAAAAAATCCTTGGTTTGATATCCCGAATTGATGATACGGTGGCTCTGGCCGATCAACTCTTCCCGCGCATATTTCGAGATCGCACAAAATTTGTCGTTAGCATAGGTGATCGTCCCGCGCACATCGGTCACGGCAACGATGGCGTGATTATCGAGCGCGGCTTTGAAATCGGCCAGCTCCTTGGTGCTTCTGGCTACTTGTAATTCTGCCTGCCTGTACTCGGTGATATCGCGCCCGGTGGCGAACATGAGTCCGCCCTCACCGGGTGCGGATGTCCAGGACAGCAGGCGCCATGAGCCGTCCTTGTGC
>JBEBGP010000167.1:0-3161 GCA_040081045.1 Candidatus Nitrotoga sp. | reverse complement strand
TATCATCGGCTCGACTTCGGGGTGATTGATATTGGCTGGAATAATGGCGCGACCACGGGCGATTTCCGAGCGTACAAATTCCGGCGTGATTTCGGCGGGAATGCCGGCGCCGAATGATTGTCCGACATGTTGCCTGCCCATCAGCGCGGCCATTTTATGGCCAGTCTTGCCAGAGGCTTTTAATGCTACCAGATATTCGCGGCGCTGCATATTTTCGCGGATAGCCACGTATTCCATTTCCGGCGTGACAATGCCGCGACGGGCATAATGCATTTGCGAGACGTTCATGCCTGATTTGGCGCGACGCGGCTGGCGCACCAGATTAAAACGCAATTCATTCAGCGCGGCATCATGTAAACGTTCCACACCATATTGCGAACTGGGGCCGGACAATACTTCATTGTCGTTACGCTCGTCTATCCACGCGGCGCGTGGCGTAGATAAACCGGAACGAATATCAATTCTGGTGGCAGGATCAGTGTAAGAGCCGGAACAATCATACACATAAATTGGCGGATTCTTTTCCGCTCCGTTCATGGTGGGTGTATCGGACTGGCTGATTTCGCGCATCGGCACCTGGATGTCGGGACGTGAACCTTGCACATAAATTTTACGCGAATTGGGCAATGGCTTGATAGCGGCTTCATCAACGTGTGCGGTTTGACTTAGGAATTTGGGGTGGGCATTCATGCTGTGGCTCCGGAAATTAGAATTCAGCTAAAATTAAAATTTAGGGAGCACAGCCTGCGGCTAGACGCTTCCCTACGACGGCATTATCCGTACAGGTTCAAAGGGTCTTTCTCACCCGATTAAGATGCCAATCAGGACCCCCACGCAAGCAAGAAAGGTACGGCAAAAGCGTGGAGATTGCAAGCAGGGGTAAAAAGAGATATTGGGGGTGAATATTGACTACAAGTAACAGGTGTCACGTGTCACACCAGATTAGGCTGGTTATTTTTTAAACACCTGCTCCAGCGCTTCTTTTAATTCTGGATACTTGAATTGATACCCGCTCGCTTGAAGTCGTGCGGGTAAAACTTTTTGCCCTCCCAGCAATAATTCTGACATTTCACCGAGTGCCATTTTGAGCAGGCTGGCCGGGAGAGGAAAAATAGCCGGACGATGCAATACGCCTGCAAATATTTGGGCAAAGGTGCTGTTCCTAACGGGCGTGGGCGCAGTTAAATTGTATGCGCCCTCGGCATCCTGCTTGTGCAGCAGAAAATCAATTACGCCAATCACATCGTCAATATGCACCCAAGACATCCACTGCTGACCATCGCCGATACGACCACCCAACCCAAGTTTAAATGGAAGCAACATGCGTTGCAGAAAACCGCCGCCAGAACCAACCACCGGACCAAGCCGGATGATGCAAACGCGCACCCCCGATTCACGGGCTTTTTTGGCGATGCATTCCCAAGCTTCACAAATGCGATGACCGAAGTCAGGATTGCACTGCGATGTTTCCAATACTTCAACATCACCCTGCTCACCGTAGAATCCGACCGCAGAGCCGTTAATTAGAATGCCAGGAGGGGTTTTGGCTCGCTTGATGTATTCAATGATGGCCTGCGTGACTGACTCACGACTGCCAATCAGTTCCTGTTTGCGTTGTGCGCTCCAGCGTTTGTCAGCGATCCCCTCACCTGCCAAATTGATAATTGCATCAACTTCCACCTCGGCATTCAATGCTGCAATTGTGTTGATAGCTTCAACCTTGCGGCCTATGTATAGTGCAGATATTTTTTTAGGATTGCGGGTAAGCAAAATTAACTGATGACCTTTATCCAAAAGATGCTCACTCAGTGAGCGTCCTATGAATCCTGTTCCGCCAGTAATTAGTAGTTTCATGAACCCTCCCACTGCCACCCGAAATATGGCGTTTTTGACGTGCCCGCCCAAATATCAACAATGCGGTTTAGTCGTATATTTTTCTGTTGATAATATACCCTTCTTGTGTCAAACGTTGTATCACTTCGTTGCCTGAAATGAGTTGCTCTAACCCCACACATCCCCGCATAGCTGAATCGCCAAGCGGGTCATGCATCACTATTTTCTGCGCTGCCCACACTGCGGTAATCGCCGGAATGTCCAAACCATTCGCTGTCGCCCTCAGCTCGATTTGCTCAATAGGCAAATGCGCCGAACCGCACGCGACGAGCGTTAATCGCCCCTCAACACCCCCCATCAATTTGAATAGATTACCCCAGATTAAGTTCACTGGCGGCAATATCCCCAAGCATAGTTTTAAAAGTGCCCGGTCTGATAGATGAGGCAAGATGAAACTGGCCAGATAAAGCAAAACATTGATAACCATAAAATCAAAGCCTACCGCAAATGAAATTCCGACACTACGGTTATGGAAAACGATGGGGTTGTTGAGCGGCACGGGATAGTTGCCATACTGGCGTATGCGCCCGTCCATATGAGTGAATGTGAACAGCTGCCTGAACCAAGGTTTGTGCCCAGCATCAGATGACTGTCCCAGCGGTCTGAGCAGGCTGAATAAAAGTCCGGCGCTGAGCGGATTGGCCGAGCCTAAATTTAATCGGATGTCGATATGTGCGATAGGTGAGCGCCCGTCGAGTGGCGTTCCTAAATGATTAATTAATTGGTTCTGCGGAAATGAGTTAATAAGACAATTCACCAAGCCCGGTACGGTAGAGCAACCCGGCACTAATGTAATTGGACAATCTGTAAAAGTAGCCGCTGTGGCGCGTACCTGGTTGATGAATTCCAGCGACTCGGCAATATCAATATAGTGAATGCGCCGTTCAATACAAGCACGTACAAGGGGAGCGGGGTTGTGCTGAAAAGGCCCTGCAGCGTGGATCAATATATCAATGCCAGTTAATCCGCTGGCAAAGGTAGTTTCATCAGCATAATTAATATGACGCGTGGGAATAGCGGCAGTGGCTGACGGGTGTCGATTACCGCCAATTATTTTTGCATCGGGCATGTGTACTTGCAGCAAACGCACGATGCGCTGCCCCATCGTGCCCGAGTAACCGAGTACCAAAATTACGGGGGTAAGTATGCTCGCCACTTAAGGAAGCACTGATTTAATCCCACATGGCCGCGACATCGGCTTTGCGGGATGGAATGCACGGAGCAAGGTGACGCCAAGGGTCGTTCCCTTGGTTAGCTTTGCGACAATG